>PSRN01000028.1 GCA_003176075.1 Bdellovibrio sp. | reverse complement strand
TTGCAGGAAAATCAGCGGAATGCCCCGTTGGTCACAGAGTTCGATAAAGTGAGCCCCCTTAAGGGCGCTTTCGCTGAAAAGAACGCCGTTATTGGCGATCACGCCGACGGGATATCCCCAAAGGTGGGCAAATCCACACACCAGGGTTGAACCGTAATTGGCTTTGAACTCCTGCAAAAAAGAACCATCCACCAGCCTTGCGATCACTTGGCGGACGTCGTAGGGGATTTTGCTGTCCTTGGAAATAATCCCGTAAATGTCTTCGGCCGGGTACAGGGGTTCCTCGATTTCTCTGACCGCCAAAGGGACCGATCGGCGATGATTGAGGCTGGCGACAATGTGACGGGTGATTTCGATCGCATGCTCGTCGTCTTCGGCGAAGTGGTCGGTGACGCCGCTGGTTTGGCAATGAACGAGGGCTCCGCCCAATTGTTCAGCGCTGACGACTTCGCCGGTCGCGGCCTTCACCAGCGGTGGACCGCCAAGAAAAATTGTCCCTCTTTCTTTGACGATGACATTTTCATCGGCCATGGCCGGGACGTAGGCTCCGCCGGCGGTGCAACTGCCGAGCACGACGGCGATCTGCGGGATGCCCAAGGCCGACATTTGCGCTTGATTATAGAAAATGCGGCCGAAATGGTCGCGATCGGGAAATACTTCCGACTGCAGAGGCAAATAGGCACCGCCGGAATCCACCAGGTAAATGCAAGGAAGACCGTTTTCGGCGGCGATTTCCTGCGCGCGCAGGTGCTTCTTCACCGTCATCGGGTAATAGGTGCCGCCCTTGACTGTGGCGTCGTTGGCGACAATCATGCACTCGACGGTTTGACTGGTTTGATTGTTTTGATTGTTTTGATTGTTGCCACTGCTGATCGAGCCGATGCCCGTGACCAAGCCCGCGCCGGGCGCTTGGTTGTCATACATGTCCCAAGCCGCGAGAGTGGAGAATTCAAGAAAGGCGCTCCCGGGATCAACGAGGGCCGCCACCCGCTCGCGCGCCGTCAGCTTGCCGCGGGACTTGTGTTTGTTGACGGCCTCGACGCCGCCGCCCGCTTTCACCTGCTCCAGGCGCTGCCGCCAGGAGCGCAGAAGCTGATTCATGTGCTCGCGGTTGGCGACAAATTCGGCGGAGCGGGAGTTGATCTCGTTGGCCAAGACGCTCATTCTGATTTTCCGACTGCGGAGGGGTCAAGGGAGGTTCGCTCGGCGAACCTCCTGTCGAAGGCACCGGCTTGGGGCTCTTCCGACCAACCAAGCGACTGAACAGCCGTGCAATGGCAGACGATCTGGCAATCCGCCACGCGCCGATCGAACTGATCAAAAAAGATCATCAGCAGTTCAAGCTTGGTTTTGGTTTTCTTTTTCAGTTCGGCGCGAAAGGCCTCCTGCGCGAGTTTGGAAAATTCCAAGCGGCCGCGCAGGTCGCCAGCCAGTTTTGAATGGCGGAAAAAATGAATTTCTTCAATTGTCATCGGACCTAAATCCGGAAGATCCATCCGTCGCATCAGGAGCTGGGCTCCCATGGCGGAAGCGGTGGTGAGGATGCCGGGGTCCAGTTCCTCGGCCTCCAACTGATTCCGCCAGCGGTGCGGGACCACAACTTCAAGGCGCGTTCGACTGAGTTTCGCCACTCGCAAACCAAGCGCCAGGTGATGAGGTTTCAAGAACTCTAACGCGGAGGCGAACAAGGCGCGAGCTTGCGGACTCCGCAAGCTATCAGAGACTTCCGAAAAAAGTTCGGTCATCTTTTTGAAATTGAGTTCAAAGTTCTTATTGAAGTCCCGCTGAAAGTCTCGCAATCTCATGATTGATAGGCATCAAATCGAACTTTCGCAGTTTATTCAAGGGTTGAGCTTATGAAATATCTCAGCGTGTTGTTCTTTGCAGCGGCAATGGCTTGGACTTGGTCGCTGATCAATAGCGAGGCCACCATTGCCTCTCAGACGCACTCTGGCATTCAATCAGCCATGGCGCGTATGATTCGTTCATCGGTCGTCACTAAGAAGCCGAAATCCAAGGATTTTGTGATTCAAAGCCTGCGAACTGAAGAACTGGATGATCATCGCGTTCGCGTTTTCTTCGAATACTCATTTAAGGAACTTGAGGACAAAGGCAAGGAAAATGGTTCTTTGATCACCAATCATATTTCAGGCGCGGCCATTCTCGAAAAATCAAAGGAGCAAAAAGAGGGCGCTCCACAGAGCTGGAAGATCAACGAGATTAAGACGGAAGCCGACGACATTCAGTTCGAGGAAGGTTTAGTGATTACGGTCGGCCCGGAAGATCGGGCGGACGAAGGCGCGACGCCGGAAGCGCCCGCTGATGTGCCGGCGAATCCGGCCAACCTGGCGGCGCCGAAAAATCCTCCAGCCGAGGCGCCTGGAAAGGCTGCAATTCCAAAGCATCCAAGTCCGAAGCCCGCAGCAGGGAAGCCCGCCACGCCCAAGCCACAACCACCTCAGTCACCTCAGCCGCCTCAGCCGCCGGCCAAGTCGTCGCCTTCGGCGGATCCGCAGTCGGGGCAGGCGGAGCCAGATTCCAAGCGGGTTCCAAAATCTGAACCGAAATCGGGTTCAGAACGGGCTGCGGAATCTGCCGCAGAACGTGCCGCAGAGCCAGCTTCGAAGTCACCCTCAGAATCGCCTTCGGGCTCATCTTCAGACTCACCTTCAGGCTCAACTTCTGAACCTCGCTCGCCCCAAAGCTCTCCTGAGGCCAAAGAAGCCCCTCCGGCCGCAGAAGCTCCTCCGGCCGCGGAAGCTCCAAAGGCTGAAGGGGATTGACTGTGCGTCCTGCCATCAAATGGCTGCCGATTGATGAGGAGGGTTACCCTTACTTCGGAGAAACGCGCGTCACGGATCAAGAAGTCGGTCTGGCGCTGCTAAAAAACCTCAAACGGCACGACAACGGAACCTTCGAAACTTTCCTCAATGAAGAAAGCTATCGGGTCGAGAATTTTGACGATCCTCTCGTTGTCAGAACTCTTGAGGAGCGTGGGCGGCAGAGCCGCCACGGGCATCGTGATGACCGATGGCTTCTTCACTTTCCTTATCACCACACGATCGAACATCAATTCACAGAGGTCATCCAGGATGAATGGGATCGCTTCCATGGTCGTACGCCTGATGGCATTCCTTTCGTTCTTTCGCGAGCCGCACAGGCACGGTTTTTTGATCTGGTGGATGAGTTTGACGACGATTCGGTGACCATCGCGGGCGAGCGGATAAATCTTCGCCCCTGGCTGGGGTCTTTTGCCGCCGTTGACAGTTCGACCTACTGGAGCCATCGCTACCAAAACAAGGACACGGCCTTTGATCTGCAAAGTGCCGCTCCCGCCCTGGTGGACATGCTTCCCCGCATGAAGTGGCCGCGCTCCCGCGTTCTGGTGTTGGGTTGCGGCGCCGGACATGATGCGGCTTTTTTCGCCGAGCACGGCCACCTCGTCACAGGGGTGGATTTTTCAGCTGAGGCGATATCAGCCGCTCGAAAAAATTATGGGGATCGACCAGGGCTGACGTGGCTGCAAGCCGATGCTTTTCAATTGCCTGCTGAATTGAGCCATGCCTTTGATATTGTTTTCGAGCACACCTGTTACTGTGCCATCGAGCCTTCCCGCCGCCAGGAGCTGGTCAAAGTTTGGTTGCGATCCCTGGCTCCGCGCGGGCATTTGATGGGTGTTTTCTTTGTCCACGACAAGCCCATGGGCCCGCCCTTTGGCGGCAGCGAATGGGAAGTCCGCGAGCGTTTGCGGCGACGGTTTGATTTTCTTTTTTGGGGGCGTTGGCGAAATTCGCCCCAGGGCCGGCAAGGCACCGAGCTTTTTGTGCTGGCGCAGTTGAAGCCTGGGACCAACATTGTCGGTTGATAGACCCAACTCCACGCCGAATTTCACGCCCAATTCCACGCCGAATTTCACACCCGACTCCGCGCCCAAATCATTAGTCCCTTGGCTGGTCGCAATTGCTTTTTTCATGGAGGCCCTGGACACCACCATCCTCAACACCGCCGTGCCGATCATGGCCAAAGCTCTGGAAGTGGCGCCCTTGAGCATGAAGTCGGTCCTCAGCAGTTATACGCTCAGCCTGGCGGTGTTCATTCCCATCAGCAGTTGGGTGGCGGACCGCTACGGCACGAGGCGGGTTTTTTCCACGGCCATTGGCATCTTCACCCTGGGCTCCCTGCTGTGTGGTCTGTCCACCAGCATCCACGCCATGGTTTTCTTCCGCGTCCTCCAGGGATGCGGCGGAGCCATGATGATTCCGGTCGGCCGGCTCACCCTGGTGCGAACTTTCGCCAAGTCCGAGTTGGTGCGGGCCATTGGTTTTGTCGCCATTCCGGCCTTGATTGGCCCCATGATCGGTCCTTTGGCGGGTGGCCTAATCGTGGGGTTGTCGCACTGGCGGATGATCTTTTTTGTCAACTTGCCGGTCGGGGTTTTCGGTCTTTACCTGGTTCGGCGCTTTTTGCCGGACTACCGGGTGGAGACGGATGACGCTTTGGATTTGATTGGGCTTGTAATTTTTTGGCAGCGGCATCGCGCTTTTGTCTTACGTGCTGGAGGTTTTTGGCGAAACCGCGTTGTCCGGTCGTGAAATCGTCGGCTTGCTGGCCCTCTCACTCGCGCTGCTCGCCGCTTACGGCCTGCACGCCAGCCAAATGGCGCGACCCCTATTGCGATTGGGGCTGTTTCGTATCCGCACGTTCAGAGCCTCAGTTGGTGGCAATTTCTTCACTCGTTTGGGCGCTGGGGGCATGCCCTTTTTGCTGCCGCTTCTATATCAGGTTGGACTTGGCTACACGCCCATTCAATCCGGACTGTTGATCATGCCCCAGCCTCTGGCGGCCATTGCTTTTCGTTTATTTATTCCGGGTGTTTTAAAAAAGTTCGGCTACCGCCAGGTCCTGCTCGCAAACACTATTCTAATGGGTGTGAGCATGATGCTCTTTTCAACGATTGATGAGCAAACACCTGCTTGGTTGATTGTTTTCCAGGCCATCAGTTTTGGCCTGTTCTCCACTTTGCAGTACACCAGTATGAATACGCTGGCCTACGCCGACGTTGGCGAGAATGATTCGAGCATGGCGAGCACGATCTTGAGTACGGTTCAGCAAATGTCATTGAGTTTTGGCGTGGCCACTTCGTCTTTGGTGGCGGCGCTCTTTCTTCCCGACCGGTTCACAGCCAGCCCCCAGGAAATGATCCTCGGCCTGCACCGTGGGTTTCTGGTGATCGGGATTCTGACGATCTTTTCCGGCATCGGATTTTCCGAGTTGACCGACACGGATGGGGACAACGTCAGCCATCATCATGAATAGACCGAGGCATGAGAAGGCGCGCCCATCATGCTTTCGCCAAAGGTTCATTTATTCACAAGATAAGAGCCACTAGGACATGACCAAAATTTAATCAAGCAGGCGGGCAAGTTGCTGTCAGGACTGATTAAAATCAATTGTAATTTTTACAAACAAGAATTAGGTAGGTTTTTTACAGCGGAGGTCGCTTTATAAAAAGCACTCTATGAAAAAATTGAGCACGGTTCTCTGTGTCTGCTTTTCGCGAGTCAGTTGTGCTCTAACTTTACGCCAAAAGGAGGCGGGTCACTTGAAGAATCTATTCGCAATTCTCATTTTGTGCTTTTCGCAAACCGGTCTTGCCTTGGTTTGTGGGGAGGTCCATCGAACCAAGCCTCGCGAATTGGTGGTGGAAGAAAATTGGCGGTTGAAGCCCAGCCAGCCGGAGCGAATTCGAGTGGCCGTTTTTAACCCTGCCTCCGCTGGACGACACTATGTTCAAGTTTTATCGGACGCGGGTTTTGACCCAATTGTTGTCGTTACCGATCGCTTGGAGAGCATGTTCGAAATGGTCGCAAAAAGCATGGTGAAGATAAACGAATACCCTCAACGTGAGCGTCCGGGTCTGTTAAGGCGGCGATTTTCAGAATGGGGGCGATTTTTCCGGCTCGGAGGAAAAGGCCAGCCTGAAGGAAAGGACCAGCCTGAAGGAAAGAACCAGGGAAACCCGTTCCCCGAGGGACACTACGTATTCTTGCCTGATTTTAACGGCGATCTCGATCTACTCGCGGATCACCTCCTTAAACTCGGAGTCAAACACGTTGTTTCCGGGACTGAGACGCACGGTGAAGTCGCTCAGATCGTTGGTCAAAAAATCTATTCCGTAACCGCGAACCAGGATGTGATCTTAAAGGCGTTGCAAGATAAGGCTGTGTTAGCGAAGGTGCTCGAAAAGGCCGGCCTGCCTTTCCCTCGTGGAAGAGTTGTGAGATTTGTTGAAGATGCCATTGCTTTTTTCATTGCTAACGGGCGACGTCCGGTGGTGGGAAAACCCCTCGACGATGCGGGGGCAAGGGGAAATAAAGTCCTTGAGAGCATACAAGCCATCGGAGAATATTTTGCGGAGATTTTCAATCACCGCACGCATGAAGGGAAGCTCGTCGAGGAAGTCCTTATCCAAGAAAAGATGCAGGACCGCGAGTTTGCCGTCAACTTTCGAGTCGTGGATGGTGAGTTCTTTGTTGATTCATTGATTGAGTATGACAAGCGTGAGGTTGAGGTCGACAAGGATAAGTATAAATTGTATTGGGTCAATCGATTCAGGGACCCAACGAAACATCCGGAATTTGTAAAAGCGGCCCTGGAAGCGGCACGAGCGGTGGGATTCAAAAACGGCGTTGTTCATGCCGAAGTCATGCTCAACTCCGAGGGAGTTGCGACGGTCATCGATATGGGATTTCGGCCAGCCGGTGGCGCGTTCGAGCCAGCGCAGAAAGTGCTGATCGGAAAAACTTCGGTGGAAATGTACGTGGAAAACTTATTGGCGATCGAGAAAGGACGTCGGTTGAGGCCCGTAGGGAAATTTCCGACGGACAAATTTGTCGCGACCTTTCACGTGGCCAACATCGACCCTAAGGCCATCATGCGTGAAGACTTTGAGGAACATCTTAAGTCTTTGCTTGGGGACAACTATGCGGGTTTCGTGAGCCGGTTTAAAGATAAAGGAGGTCAACTCCTTAACAAGTCGATCAATTTAGAGACCATGGTGGCTGAAATTATCGTTGTCGCCAAGACCGAAAAGCAGCTCGAGCAGGTCATCACAAGACTCAAGGAGCTGGAAGCCGCAGGAGAATTGGTACGAACTGAGCGCGGCGACGAAGCACACTGAGAGCCGCGCCACCCAGTCTGCGGGCTCGGTTGTGTCCATCAACTGGCTTGGTCGTGGCCCTTGCGAAAGGTGTCAACCAAACGTGCTGGCATCAAATTCGCCACGAATTCAATCGTGGTTTTCATGATTCCTTTTGGTTTCACCTCTCCCTTGAGTTGGTCAAATGCATCGCCAAGCATTTCGGCTTCTTCCTTAGTGAAAGTTTCCTGGGCCGCCGTGAATATAGGTCCTTCTTCTTCTCTGATATGGTGGTGAAGAGCCTCGCGCAATTTTCTTGCCGTTTTTTGAGTCTCGAGATCCATTTTGCTTTTGGCCTGCAGGGTCCTCAATAAGGTCTCCGCTTCGAGGTGCTCACGGAAGCTATGCATGAGTCGATCTTTTTCGACATCAAGCGCTCTCAACGAGTTGTAAAAAACAGCCTCTTCAGCCCGCGAATGCGGAATTAATTCATCGCGAATCTGGTTGACCAAATCATCACGAAACTCGTCTCCTTCCGGAGTCGCGATAAGTTCATCAACCAGTTGCATCACGGCACGATGGTCTGCAGCTAACGTATCATAAATCATCATACAACCTCCTTACGGCGGAATTTGAACTTAGGTACCTTAGGCACCCTGTGCACCCAGAATGCAAAACCCTTTCCATAGGGCTGTTTTGTTGAGGGAGCTCCCGATGTTGAATTCGCAGCCAGATTCGCCCCACCGCGCGGACGTCTCGAGGTTGCATGCCACAGCAGGACCGCGTCATTGAGTGCTCTTTCGTTCACGCGCTTTGTGCCAGGCTCTTTCCAGGTCTTCACGCAGCTCGGCCGCAGACGGAACCGGCAGCTGTGGTCCCCAAGACCATCACAACTGCCGGCTTGACCAGGGCTATTTCGCGTTCAAGCCAGGGGCGACAGGCCTTCACTTCCTTAGTGTTGGGCTTTTGATGCAGGCGAAGTTTTCCCCCGCCGCTCGTGGTTGACCATATGCTCAATTTGCATGTAAATTTGAGCATATGATCGAACGAATTTTAAAGGAGCAGATTGGGCGAATCCGGCAGTCGATTCTTCTCCTAGGCCCCCGGCAAACTGGAAAAACAACTTTGCTCAAAGCCCTTGCGCCAGACCTCACCGTCAACCTTGCCGATGAACGCCAATACCAGGATTTCCTCACCGATCCGGGGCGACTGTTTGACCAGATTGAGCGACAAAATCCAAGGACAGTTTTTGTCGACGAAATTCAGCGCTTTCCTTCCCTTCTGAACAGCATTCAGGTTCTCATTGACGAGAAGAAACTCCGCTTTTTGATCACTGGCTCAAGTGCCCGGAAGCTCAAACGTGGGGGAGCCAACTTGCTTCCCGGCCGCATTATCAACAAGGAAATTTTTCCGCTGACCGCCCGTGAACTCAACTACCAAATCGATACCCCTAAGATCTTAAAGTGGGGATTTCTTCCTGGGATCTTGACCGAGGATGATGAGGACATCAAGAGATCAATCCTGGAGTCCTATTCAGCGAACTACCTTAAGGAGGAGATCCAGCAAGAGGCCCTCACGAGAAATCTTCAAGGCTTCACCCGGTTTCTGAGCGCCCTTCTTGAATACGTCGGTTTGCCCGTCGACTATTCAAAAATCAGCCAGAAGTACAAGCTGAACCGGTTCGCGGTTCACCGGTTTTTTGAAATCATTGAAGAAACAATGGTTGGCCACAGAATTTTTTCCTATTCCGGTTTCGCGGGAGCTGACGTCGTTAAGCATCCGAAATTTTATTTTTTCGACAACGGTGTGATGAACGGCCTGGCGAGGGATTTCGATGTTTCAGGTTCTCTTCGCGGCGTGATCACGGAAACGATAATTTACAATCAGTTGAGGGCCGCTCTGCGCTATCGGGAAATCCCGGCGGAGATTTCATTCTTTCGCACGAGGGGAGGTGCGGAGGTCGACTTTGTGATTTCCGGTAAAAAAGACATGTGGGCCATCGAAGTGAAAAGCAACGACCACCTCAGTTCCACCGATGTGAAAGGTCTGCGGAATTTTCAGCAGCATGCTGGCAAGAGGTGCGAATGTCTTCTCTTTCATTTCGGAAAAAAGGAAGTAAAGATCGATGGAATTTGGTGCCAGCCCTGGGCCAAGGGATTCAAAGATCTGGGATGGTAGGCTATTTCAACACCACCACATTGATCGACCCTTGACGGTCGAGAATGTTGACTCCGGTATCGAAGCCCAGACGGACGATTTCAAGATCGACGGTCATGTGGTGAATTCGCAAATTCTTAATGCGAAGGATTTTTAGAAACTCCGGCAAACTGGGTCTGTCGAACACAATTTGGCGCCTGTTCGCATCGATGGTCAGACCGAGGCAAGATTGCAGAATCAGAAATACGGCGGCGGCGGACCAGGCCTGGGGCGCGCAGGAAAGGGGATAAAGGGTTGGCCCCTCGCCCCGCACCTGCTCAAATCCGCAAAACAGCTCGGGCAGGCGGTTGAGATCCAAATAGCGGCTGGCTTCGAAGAGACCGGTCAGGATTTGCGTGGCCACATCGCGCCGGCCATAGCGAGCCGCGCCCGCGGCGATGAGCGCGTTGTCGTGAGGCCAGATGGATCCGTTGTGATAAGACATGGGGTTGTAACGGATCTCGTCCTGACTCAAGGTGCGAATGCCCCAGCCGCAGAACAATTTTTTGCTCACCAAAGTCTGAATGAGGACCTCGGAATATTCCGGTTTGACGATTCCAGAAAAAAGGCAGTGGCCGGCATTGGAGGCGATCACTCTGCAGCGGGCCTTGTTGGCATCAAGAGCCAAGGCGAAAGTGCCGAGATCTTCGCACCAAAATTTTTGATGGAAATTCTCCTTTAGACCGTAGGCTTGTTCGATCAGCTGTTGGGAAAGCTCACGCTCTCCAAGCGCCTCGGCCAAAAAGGAAGCCTCCAACTTGCCCTGGTACACATAACCTTGCACTTCACAGAGGGCGACCGGAGAACTCGCGTCAGAACCGTCCCCGTGAAAGATTGAATCGTGGGAATCTTTCCAACCCTGATGGATCAGACCGTCCTTTGACTGTCTCGCGTATTCGACAAATCCGTCGCCGTCCAAATCTCCAAAATTATCAATCCAACCCAGGGATTCCCGAATCTGCGGCCAAATCGAGTGGATGAACTGCAAGTCCCCCGTCACCCGCAAGTATTCGCCAGCCAAAACAAGAAAAAGCGGCGTCGAATCGACTGAGCCGTAGTATTGTTGAAAGGGAATTTCCTTCAGCGTCGCCATCTCGCCTTTGCGGCTTTCGTGAAGAATCTTCCCCGGCGCGGAGTCACGGCTGGGGTCGAGCTCGTTGGCTTGCGTGTGGGCGAGGTAACACAGAACTCCCTTCGCGACTTCAGGGTAAATCCACAACATCTGCAAGGCCGTGATGATTCCGTCCCGGCCAAACGTCGTGCTGAACCAAGGAACGCCGGCGTACGGATAAATACCATGCGGTGTGGTCGTCATGAGCATGTTCAAATCGGATAAGCTGCGGTTGAGCCAGTCGTTGAATTGGTCGTTCGAGGATTCAATTTGACAAACTGACCTGCGGAACTGACTGAGTTCCGTTTCGATTTGATGCTGACAACATTTGTATCCGTCTTCCCCCTCACCCATTTCATTTTGTGTTCGATCCGAGGAAGAAAACTCGATGCGCAGATGAAGACCCGATTGTTCCTCCCGGTTCAGGTTGAAGCTGAACAAAGCCGATCCGGGACCCTGGTCGGTGGGCGAGTGATCAAATGAGATTCGCGTTCTTCTTAAGACATGGTCCAGCCCTTCATAACTCAACAGGATCTTGTTTTGATCCCACCGGGCCGGCAGAATAAGCCCTGTTTTCTTTCGTTTGTATCCCCGCACCTCAAAAATTCCGGCGAAATCCGCGTCAAAGTTGTATTTTATGGTCAGAGGTATCCGCGAAGAAAAGAAATTCTTAAGTTCTACTTTTTCGAACAAGGCATGGTCACAAACAAATATTCGCCGGCGGATATGAACGGAACCGCGGGGAATCTGTTGCCCCTGATCGGTTCGAAAATCCGGATTGGTCAAATCGACGGCGAAAGCTTGATTGTCATTGCGAATGTTGGAGTTCAACAACAAAGGTCTGAAATTCCCGATGAGAAAATCAAGGCGGGAAAGAAAGCGCGTGCCTTCAAAGAAAATTCCCTCCTCGCCCTCGCCGTTGGTCGAGATCTCACCGAAGCGATCGAAAATCCCGAAAGTTTCCTGGTGCTTTAATACTCGCAGCCGCTCCTCCGCGAGCAATGAACTGGCTAAGATGTACCGCTGGCCCTTAATCGTGATGGCTCTATCCAATTTTTCTTCCACTTTATGACCTTCTTAAAAATGTTCAGATAATTGTCGGCCATGTGACTTGCCAGGAAGTTTTCCATGAAGTGCCGGCGGCATCGCCACCGATCGATCGCTCCGAGACGGTTGACCGCATGAGCCGCTTCCTCCACGCTGTCAACGATATAACCGGTGTGACCGTGCAAAACGATTTCGCGAACCGATCCCCGGTCGAAGGCAATGACCGGAGTGCCGCAGGCCATCGCCTCGATCATCACCAACCCAAATGGCTCCGGCCAATCCACAGGAAAAAGGAGTGCCTTGGCCCGGCCCAAAAATTCCGGTTTCTGCGATTCACTGATCTCGCCAATGAAATCGACATGTGCTTCGGCCAGCAGGGGTTGAACGTGCCGGTAAAAATACTCCAGATCGACCTGATCAATTTTCGCGGCGACGCGAATTTTGTGGCGTGTTCGTCTGGCGATCTCGATCGCCCGATCAAGACCTTTCTCGGGAGACGCACGTCCAAGGAAAGCCAGGTACCCATCGCCGCGGAGCTGAAATGGCAGCAGGTTTTCGGGAAGCCCATGATGAACGGATCCGAACCAGTTCACGAACGGGAGATGGTTTCGCTGGTCCCGCGAAATGGAAACAAGGGGTGAGCCGTTAAAGCAATGGTAAAGCGAACGGGACAAAGGCAGGTCCAACCGGTTGTGCACCGTTGTGAGGTGGGGGACGGATGCATTTCGCAGCGAAAGAAAATGCAAATATTCGACATGGAAATGAATAATATCAAATTCTTCGGCACGCCCGTAAACCTGTTCGAGAGCCAGGACGTGCGGAAGGATGGGGTCCGTCGCGCGCATCAGACGCAGGCCTTCCGGCCAACAGGCCACAAGCTTTCCGGCCGTTTTCGAGTCGCCGGTGGCAAACAAGGTGACCTCATGACCCCGCCCGACAAGCTCCTCTGTCAAATAAGAAACTATCCGCTCCGTGCCTCCGTAGAAGCGCGGCGGAACGCTTTCAAACAGTGGAGCGACCTGTGCGATCTTCATATGCCCTGCTCGCCTTGCTCCCTTGCTCATGTTGCAAAGGCAGTACCCACTCCCGGAGCGATTGGGCCGACTCCAGTCCCGTTTTTGCGATTTGATTGAGGCCAAATTCCCAGTCGTGGCCCCGATCTCCTCACTTCCCGCGCAAGGAGTCCGTCGCTTCAATCAGCGCTGAGCGCGTGCCGGGCTCCGAAGCGGCGTGGCCTGCATCGGGAACCATAACCAACTTCGATTCAGGCCAGCCACGATGGAGATCCCAGGCTGAGCGGGCGGGGCAGACCATGTCATAGCGGCCCTGCACAATGGTGCCTGGGATATGGCGAATCCGGCCAATATTTTCCATCAGGTAATTCTCCGATGGGAAAAAGGCATTGTTCATAAAGTAATGGCATTCGATGCGGGCAAAGGCGACGGCTTTCACGGGATCGCCATAATCGTCGGCGTATTCTTGCTTGAAGTAAAGGTGCGAGGTGGAACCTTCCCAAATACTCCAAATGCGGGCGGCTTCAAGGCGAAGTTTTTCGTCCGGCGATATGAGCCGCCGGTGGTATGCCCCCATGAAATCATGGCGCTCATTGGGCGGGATAAAATCACGGTAAGGCTCCCAGAAATCGGGAAAAACCTGATTGGCGCCCTCTTGGTAAAACCAGCGCAGTTCGGAAGGCCGGCAAAGAAAAATACCGCGCAAAACCAGAGCCGTAACACGATCGGGATGGGTGACCGCATAGGTGAGAGACAGGGTGGAGCCCCAACTGCCCCCGAAAACTTTCCATTTTTCGATCTTTAGGTGCTCTCGCAGCTTTTCAATGTCTTTGACCAGGTCCCAAGTGGTGTTTTCCTTGAGCTCGGCATAGGGCGTGCTTTGCCCGCAACCCCTCTGGTCCAGCAAAACAACCCGGTAATGGCTAGGGTCGAAATAGCGGCGATAGTCGTCTGAAAGCCCGCCACCGGGGCCGCCGTGTAAGAAAACAATTGGATCCCCTTTCGGGTTGCCTACCTGCTCGTAATAAATCTCATGCAGGCTCGAAACCTTCAACCGGCCGGTCATGAAAGGCTCGATTTCAGGATAAAATTCTCGCATGGTGCACCTCAACTCGTTTGACCGTGTGCGGAAAGAAATAGATAAACAATATTCCGAGGAGATCCCATGTCTCAACCAGTTTCTCAACCACTATCTCAGCCGCTAAAAACTCAATCTCATTTGTTCAGTAACCCTGAAAAGAATCCCCATTTTTCCGTCACCATTCGGGGAGCGCAAGGTCAGCTGCAAGTCGCAGATCCATTGGCCACGCGGGCTTTGATTGCGCTGATGGATATGCATGCTGTCCTTGGCGGCGCGGCAAGTCACTATGGTGGGCCAGCGGCTTTTGCCGAACTGATGGCTGGGCTTCACGGTTACATGTTCGAGCGCGCCAACGCCGAGAAAAAGCAATGGCACGAACTCTTTCATTTTGTGAACGACGCCGGCCACTGTGAAAACGGCCTCTACGCCTTGAAAGCCAATTACGGAGTTGCGGGGGTGACCTTTGACGAGTTGAAAACGTTCCGCTCGATCGAGGGCCGCCTGGCTGGACACGGGGAAACCCACCTTTTCCCCGAGGGAGTTCTCCTCAGCAACGGTCCGTTGGGATCGGCCTTTCCGAAGTCCCAGGGGCTCGCCATGGCCGAGGCGATGGTCCAAGTCGCCGCTTTCAGCGGCTCCGCAGAGCGACAGCAGGCCCCCCGCCTCACGGTCACCGCAATTTCAGATGGCGCTTGCATGGAGGGCGAGGCTCGCGAAGCCATGGCGTCGTTGCCAGGGCTTGCGAAGCGGAGACTGGTGGGTCCCTTTCTTCTGATCATCAGCGATAACAACACCAAACTGTCAGGAAGGATTGACCAAGAGAGTTTTTCGATGGAGCCCAGTTTCGAAGCTCTCCGCAGCCTGGGCTGGAAGGTTATGGAGTTGCGTGACGGCCACGACCTGCAGGCTTGCTATGACACGATCCGGGCCGCCGCGGAAGAAGCACGGGCGCGGCCGCAGACCCCCATTGCCATTCATGCCCGCACGATCAAGGGCATCGGCACTCAGAAAACACAAGATTCTTCCTCGGGGGGCCATGGCTTTCCATGCAAGTCGGCCGCCGAGCTTACGCCCTTTATCGAGGAAATCTATCAAGGCTCCAGGGTGGGCCGACCGGTGCCGAAGGAGTTTCATCAATGGATCGCGGAACTGGTCGCCCGCGAGACCCAATTGAAAGACCAAGTGAAAGCCAAGGGCGCCGCGAAGACCTATCCGCTGGGTACAGGTCCTGAGGAGAAAATTCAGAACGGCATTTCGGCCGCCCTTGTGTGTGCCGCCCGCGAAGGCCTTCCAGTCGTTTCCATTGCCGCCGATCTCCCCGGCTCGACCGGAACCGCGGGCTTCCGAAAGGAATTTCCGACCCGGTCAATTGATGTGGGCGTTGCTGAAAGCAACATGATTTCCATTGGGGCTGGCTTTGCCATCCGAGGATTTATTCCTGTCGTGGACACCTTCGCGCAATTCGGCGTGACCAAGGGAGCGCTGCCGCTGCTGATGGCGTCGCTGTCCCATGCACCGGTCATCGCCGTTTTCTCCCACACCGGGTTTCAGGACGCGGCGGACGGAGCCTCCCACCAGGCACTGAACTATTTGGCGATGACCGGTGGGATCCCTCGTGTGCGAGTCATTGCTCTCACCTGCAGTGAAGAAGCTGAAGCCTTGATGCTGCAAGCCCTGCAAGAATACGCGCAGCTACGCAAACAAGGAGTGACGCCGCCCTCGACAATCTTCTTTTTGGGCCGCGAGAATTTCCCAAAATCCTATGGCGCTGGCGCCAGTGGAGCTTACCGCCTGGGTGGGGCGCAAATTCTGGCCGACACGACGAAGGGGCGCGAACGTTCCGTGTGCCTGGTTGCGCCTGGCTCATTGTTGCCACAGGCTCTGATGGCCCAGGCAAAGCTCGGCGAAAAAGGTATTGGTGCGATCGTGGTCAATCCCAGCAGCTTGAACTCAGTGGATCGGGCGATATTCCTTAGGGCCCTGGAAGAGGGAAAAGGAAATGTCATCGTGGCGGAGGACCATCAGGTGATTGGGGGATACGGTCAATTCTTGAAGGCGCAACTTCCGACGACGAGGAATTTCGTTATTCTCGGGGTCCACGGACATTTTGGCCAAAGCGCTTACAACTCCATCGATCTTTATCGCAAACACAAAATGGACGCCGCGGCCATTGTGGATGCGGCGGTGGATTTGTTTGGGGAGAAGGACCAGCGGTAGAGTTCTGGGGGCCAGCCCCTGTCTCAGCGACTCTTGCCAGAATCAGCAATTCTTGCTCCGTCGCCCCCTAGCTTCGATTTGAGTTCAAAGTGAATGAGGTTTGACACTCGTTTTGTTGATTTCGGCAAGATTGACTTGGGCAAGCAAAAGGATCCTTCCCCGCTGTGGAACGTGAACTTGCATGGATTGTCCTTGCGGCTTCATCTGCTCGATCATTGCCGCGCACATCCTGCAAGGCTGTTCAGAGACATAGATCGTTGAGTGGGGCGGCAACCCCGTACCGTGCTGGCGAAAATAGTTCTGCATCAGTTCAACTTCCGCGTGAAGAGTCTTGTTCAGCCAGGCTCGCTGCACGCTTCGTGACAGAACCTGACCCTTGTGGTCTGTCAAAATGGCGGCGATTCGTCTGGCTTGCTGGTGGCGGGCTGGCGCGCTGGGAATTTGACTTTCCAGCTCTACGAGAGCTTGCGATGCTTCCTCGAGCGAGCCGATGTGATCGACCGACGAGGTGAAACGGATCCTTGGGAGTTTCGACTCGACAAACAGCTCATCGCGTTTGCCGAACTCTTGCCATGAAGTAATGTCTTGAGGCTCATTCATCTCATTATTCTCCTTCGAGAAACCGATGTTGGTCCATCGCTTGGCGACCAATCGAATCATCCCCAGATCCATTGCTGAAGGTTGGTGGTTCAAGAATAGGCGCTGACGGAGGATAAAAAATGACTGATCTTGGAAGCGGTCGAAAATTCCCTGCAGTAGCTTGACCGTGGCGGAGCTCGGGCTGTTCAGAGGCCTGTCGGTCGGGCAGCCAGCAAAGTAAATTGTTCCTCGGTAGGTGACCCAAGCCCAGTCGTAGGATGGACGGAATCTACAGCTCAACATAAAATGCAGAGAATCATTCACAAACTTTATTTGATTAGGAACCTTCCATAATCGGCAACAGCACGGTCGAGCCTATCGTTCGCCGGGCCTCAAGATCATGATGCGCTCGCGCTGCCTCCTGCAACGGGTAGGTTTGGTTGATCGACACCTTAACGGCCCCGCTCTTTACAGCTGAAAAAACGGCGCGCGCGCTTTGCACCAAATCTTCCCGTCGTTCGACGTGGGTTTTAAGAGACGGCCGGGTCAAGAAAAGCGAGCCCTTTTGTGAGAGGATTCCGATTTGGAAGGCGGGAACGGCGCCTGAGGCGTTGCCGAAGCTGACCAAGAGACCACGAGGCGACAGGCAGTCGAGCGATTCCATGAAAGTTTCCTTGCCGACGCCGTCGTAAACGACGGGAACCCCGCGGCCTTTGGTGAGCTGCCGAACCTTGGGAGAAAAGGGTTCCTGGCCGGTGACGATGACATGGCGGCATCCGACTTTTTTGGCGATGGCGACTTTCTCCTGGCTGCCAACTGTTCCAATGACAACGACACCTTTGTGTCGGGCCCACTGGCAAAGAATTTGTCCAACGCCACCAGCGGCGGCATGAACCAAAATGACTTCGCCTCGTTTCACTTTGTAGGTGCGGTGAAGCAGATATTCGGCCGTCATGCCTTTGAGGAGAACCGCCGCCGCCAGTGATTCACTCACACCTGTCGGAATCTTGACCAGACGATCAGCGGGCCGAATCAATTCTTGGCTGTAAGCGCCTATGGGATCGACGTAGGCCACACGATCACCCACTTTCAAATCCTTCACTTTGGGTCCCAAGGCCGTGACCACGCCAGCGCCCTCGGACCCAATGATGCTAGGTAGGGGAATGGGGTAAAGGCCACTCCGATGGTAGGTATCGAGAAAATTTAGCCCTACAGCTTTATTTTGAACCAAGACCTCTCCCGGTCCGGGTGAACCTGGATTGAATTCTTCCCATTTCAACTTTTCAGGACCGCCGTGTTCGTAGATGCGGATCGCGTGCGGCATAGGTCACCTCCGTTCGTTGCGAACCAATTTATGGATGCGTCCGGATGAGCGCAAGAGGTTTGCAAAAAAGTGCTTTGCTGGCCCTGTTTTTTTACTTAGATTTTTGCCATGAAATCCTTAAGAGCGATGACATCCATAAGTGCGCTTTGCTGGGCGATCGTATTGGGCAGCTTTTCTTCAGCAGGCAAACCAAGCCCCTGCGATCCCCAGTTAATGGAAAAAGTGAGACTGAACGAAGCAGAAAAAGCATCCCATATCCTTACCCTTTCCGGCCGATCCATAGAGGTTGGGGGAGCAGGCGAGTCGATACCCACCGCTGTGGATAGATTGGCAATTCAACGCGGAGTCATCATTTGTACCCCCGCAGTGTTAACCTGCCTGGAAAAAGGAAAGATCAAAATTCCGGTCGAGTTCATTCTTTCTTTTGACTTAATTCCATCCGAAAATTCCGCCACTGGGGCCAATTATAAGATCTCTTGGAAATCTGGTGACGGATTCAATGCCTTCAACTCGTGCCTTCAGAATGTCCTTTCCTCCGCCCGCTTTGGATTGATTTTGGCTTCCGGCACATCGGTTTCTTTGCCAATAACGATCAAACCGTCGCCTCAAAAACTATAGAAACTACAATGTTCTATCAAGGTACCACCAAATGAACTACTATAACCATCGCTATTCCCCCAAGAAGGAAGGATGGAATGAAGCGCTATTTGGTGTGCTATTTGGGAACTCTGATGTTCTGTTATATAGCATGATACTTTTGAGGTTAGAGGTTATCACGGTGAAGACATTCCAGATCATCCTTGGCATAATATTAATCGGCAGGATGCAGTTGAAATTGTATCGGAATTTCGAAAGCTCAGCGATCAGTTTATTGAAGAAGTTGTCGATGAGGCACAATACTCACGTAAGTCTGACCGTAACTACATGGTCAAAGCTCTTAAGCTCCGCCGCAACGGAATTGTGAAGTCTTTGCTATCTCGATTTCCGGAGCCGCACCCTTATGCTCTCAAGAAAGGGCAATGACCAAAGCCGAGGCCGAGGCCGATCAATTCGGCGATGCTCTCGTCGCTGCCGTCAAGTCACCTGAAATCAAGAAAATTGTGGACGGCTCGCCATCACCGTGTGGTCGGAGTAACGACTCACCAAATTTGTCCCAATTTAAATCTAAGATATGTTCGTAAATGAGGCATAATTATTTAGCTTGCCTGCCTGAAATGGGTGGGCAGTTGCAAAAACTCCCGGCTGTTGCATCAACTGTTGGTGGCCGCGAATCTTTTTCACTGGTTGTGGATTAATTTGATTTCTTTCAGGACGCAGGCTGAATTCCGAAATTATGTTGAATCAAGTATCCATACCTTCAGTTTCACGTCCATTTTTTGATTTATTTTCGAGTCCATCTTCCTCTTCCAGGATTAGGATGAAAGTTCGAATTTGGTCCTTTCTGTTCTCGTTCATGCTGTTCTTCCTCACGCATTCGTCCCAAGTCGCTGCTACCGTCGATTTCACTGCCGCGGTCGATTGCAGTGATGTCAATGCCCGAAAAATCGGCGACCGTGTCCAAGCTGAACTCACGCGGTTCAATACTGGATTTGACCTTCTCATCGAACTTAAGAATCCACGGAATCAGTCGGGCTTGAGCGGTTCGCCGAATTCGGCGGGGCCAGGAGTTAAGGCTGTTCGAACTTTCGCTCAGTATTTCGGATTTGTTCCCGGGTTTGGCCGTCTTTTTGGAAGCTGGGTCACAGAACCGGAAGAGGTTCCTGACTTTTATAGCCAGATGAAGTCTATTGTGAGGATCGCTGAGGAGCAGCTAGCGATGGCGATAAGTCTTGCCAATGATGAAGGTGTTCCTATTAGTAAGCGAAAGAGTGGCGTCGACAGGGCAGCTCAATTGGGTGAAAGTGTGATCGTCTTCGCAAAACGTGACTTCAAGACCGGGGTGAATGGGGCCCCTTCGGGCTCGGACCCTGACCATGAGCTTTTGGCGGGGAAAATCTCGGCTCTCGAAGATTCAGTGGAAGTCGCCAAGTTCGTTTCAGGCCGCCTGGGTCAGGTCGAATTCCTGTTAGGTCCGGCACATAATGGGCAGGGCCGAAATGGACAGGAAATGGCTGCAGGACCTTCCAGTCAATTAACTACCATTGAAATTGCCAGAAGAATCGCGGGTAGGATTTCAGTTCTGAAGAAACGGGGGAAGGCTGAAGAGGCCGAGGGTCTGGAATCCGTTCTTACTCGAATTGCCAAAGATCAAACACGGCTGCCGCGGGTCATCCCTCGCGAATTGACCTCGGCGGAAACGTTTCTCGCATTGGCCGGGAGCGGGCGGACCCATGCCCAGAAGAAAGCCTATGAAGCGGCGAACCACTTTACTGGCGACGTGAACAAGGTGAAACTCCAATTCCAAGTAGAAGGAATAGACGCGAGTGAAGCGGGCGTGGGCCCTGGATCGGACGATTCCCACCCTTTTCACTTTGAAGATAAATTCTTTCACGGTGGCTCCAAAATTAAAGGTGACTCCGAAGGTGAAGGTGACTCCAAAATTGAAGTTGGCTCCGAGGTTGAAGTTGGCTCCGAGGGCAAATTTGCCAGTCAGGACTTTAAGATCACCGAGGTCAGGTTTTCCGCGGAGTATATGTTTGTCACACTGACGGGCGAAAAAGATGGAACAGTACTGATTGTTCAGGCCCTTGAAGACGGCAGCACGGTCACTTGGCTCCTCGAGCAACCGGGCAAGAGGGTCGCTGGAATTTTTAAGGCCAGTTACGACCATTCGAATTAATGCACGTGGCGGCCTCGCCGCCCACGCTCCCCACTATTCGCAGAAAATTTGTACTTTTTGGTCCTTTTGATCGACATCGACCCTCATGTCACTCAGATGCGTCACCAGTTCTTCAAGATCGGCTGTCTTGATTTGAGAGACGTCTAGATCAATTCCATTCTCGCGCAGCGCCTGGTTGATGGGTCGGTGAGCCGCCGCGGGGATCAAGCCGGCAAGCCTCACGCCAGCAAAAAGGAGCTGGATCGGAACGCGAATATTGACCTTTTGTGGGGATGTTTCTCCAGTTCGATAGTTGCGCTCAAAGCCCTCCACCAGCACACGTAAATAGCGAGGTCCGCCAGGGCTCGCGGTTGTCTTGGGTTGTCCCTGATCCAAAGCATTGAGAAGCTGTTCGCCCTCTGTGACGCTGACTTTTCCGGAGGCAATCATCTCTAAAATTCTTTTTCTTTCATCGGTTGAAGTCATGGCGATCTTACTCCTTTCACAGATTTATGAACTCACAAATTCCTAAGCACACAAACTCCTGAAACTCACATTAGACTATGATTACTTGAACTCGCACGTCGGGTTGCTCGATGTCGACGCGCGTGCCGCGCATGGCGCAAATCAAACGCCAGCTCGTCGGCCAGATTCTGCCGATGGCCAGGGGATCACCTCCGGTTGAAAGCAAGGCAACTGAGATCACAAGACATGTGACGATCCATAGAAGAGCCAGAAGAGGCCAAAGCAAGACCACCGGCAGTGGAATGAGAACCCAATGGACACGAACGTTGATAAAAATTGGCGGAATCATTTTTCTCCCCTGACCAAGTCGGTGCCTTTGGCACCTCCCCTGCGACGAAGAAGCTCCGCCGCCTCGTCAACATCGATGGTTCCTTGTTCGAGTTGATCCAACACCTCGTCGCCATTGGGGGGCAGGGGAGCATCAACGGTCTCGACGAATGGAAGTTGCTCAGCAATGTGAGTTAAGCGCGCCTTTACGGTCGGGTAGCTGATTCCAAACAGGCGCTCCATCTCTTTGATGGAGCCATGACTGCGGAGGAAAGCGACAACGAAGACTTGGTTCTCCTCGGTCATTCTCGCCAGGGGCGGGGACTCGAATCGGCCTTCGATGGCAATGCTATTTTCCCGCAATCGCACCCGTTCGATATCGAAGGCTTTGCCCTGCGTTAACTTAGTTAGCTCTTTCCATGAATTTACATCAGTTGTCATATAACTAAATCATAAATTGATTTTATTAATTTTCAACTTAATTTTATTAATTTTTTTATCAAAAGGGCCAAGCTCGTGATTTCACTGACTCTTAGTGGATCAGGGGTTGCCGAATCTGGCCGGGGTCTAACCAGGGTTTCGCCGATTTTCATCTAAGTTCTTCCGAACCTCGGCAAGCTTATATCTTTACGAGACGGCTAACTCCTTTCTCAAGCATGGCTCTCCCTCGCACTCAAAATCGTTCCTGGGAGGTACCGGTCACAATGAAAACAAAGTCCAAAACCCATATACTGGAAAAAACACTCACCAAGCTGAAGACCATGAAGCTTCACCACATGGCACGCTCACTGGAGGAACGACTGGGTCGACCTGACCATCGGGATCTGTCGGTGCAGGACTACTCGGGCTTGTCATGATGACGAGTCCATCGAGCGTGAGAATGCCAGACTTGAAGCGCGTCTCAGGGGTGCGAAGTTCAAGGAAAAGGAGGCCTGCATGGAGAGCATCGATTACAAGGCGACAAGCGGGCTGAGCAAGCAAACCATGCTTCACTTGGGTCAGCTCAAAATGGGTGAGCAACAAGGAAAATATTACCTTCACAGGTACAGCAGGTGCTGGCAAGAGTTATCTCGCGCAAGTCCTAGGTCAACGAGCCTGCCGAGCAGGACCGCGGGTGATTTACATACGTCTTCCAAAGCTGCTCACGGCCCTCATGCAGGCACGAGCCGACGGGTGCCAATCACCAAGTCAGTGAGTCTTGTATGAACTTGACTCCGGCACTGCAAGAGAATGTTGTCCCCCTTTCAAAAGTCCGAAAGATTTTGTTGAAACGCTTCTCAGATAATCAAGAGCCTCGGTGTTTGCCTGGAGCTCATGAGGATCAATTTCATAATCTTGATTTGATTCTGAACCTATCAATTTTTCGCCGCGAACGAGGCGCTGCACTGCATGCATTGCCTCATGGGCGGCACAAAACGCAAGAATTTCATCCCTGCTCAAGCCAGAAGTGTCCAAGTTTTTACTTGGTGCTGCGGCCCTTGGGCCAGCAGTAGCCGTAATAATCAAATGCATTTTCCCCGGGGCCGAGGGCCTTGACCTTGAAGACAAGCAACTTGTCGTTTTTTCGGAACGAGAAGTTCAACGGAGACCCGCTGATCTTGATTTTATCGTTTTGTTCCATCGTAACAGACACTTGATTTTGGTCGACCTGCTGAGTAATCGACGAATAAAGGGCGTTCAACGTTTCCTGGTAATCCCCCGTAAAGATGGCCAGCGGGAAATTCTTTCTCTCAACTTTTGGGGGAACCGCTGGCTTGGCAGGAAGCAAGGGGCCAAATTCAGCATGTGCTGGCTGGCCTGGGACGATCACTTGCTCAGAGTATCGAAATCCCACGGCAGCGTTAGCTGGGGGCGAGCCATCGGCAGAAGCACTCGCGCACTTTTCCTTCTTTTCCGCTGTCCGAATATCATCCAAATTGATTTCGCTGCTTGCGGTCTCGAATGCATCGTGCAGGACTTGGTAAGGTGAGTCGTTCCTTATTTTTGCCGCAATTTCTTCGGCCTGATCAAGCGCCGCAGCTTCCACCCTCGACCTTGCGGCGGCGTCTGTAACAACCGTGAGCGCGGCGGCATCTGCGCCGACAGCAACGGCGTTGGCGACGGCGTCGGCAGGCGAGCTGGTCACCAAGACCAGTTCAAACGCCGTCATCAAACTCAGGATCATGGATTTTTGTAACATATTTCCCCCTCCAATATTCAAGTCAATCTGTTTTCTAGTTCTCCAGTTTTCCAGTTCTTCAGTTCGTGAGTCTTAATCCAGCGCACTCACCGGTTCAAGTCCTTCACCGCAATAATTGATTAAGTCTTTGTTTTCTTATGTCTTCTCGGTATGCTTTTGAAAATGGAACTTCTTCGCAGGCTTATTCGGGCGGTCGGTCGTTATCCGTGGGTTACCCTTTTGTGTTTGTTGGCCGTCGTTGCTGGCGCTGTCTATGCCAGAACCCTTTCGGCGCGATCCGACGGTCAGCTGACCGAGCCCCTCAAAAAAAGCAAGATCATTGAAACAGTGTATGGCATTGGAACGGTGACGGCGACAAGAAGCTGGCAACTCAAGCTGGGCACCACGCTCACCATCGCCGAGGAGTTTGTGGATGCGGGCGACGAGGTTAAAAAGGGACAAAAGCTTTTACGCATTGACCGTCAACTGTACACGGCTCCCTTTGATGGGACGGTGACAGACCTTCCCTTTAAACCCGGTGAAACCGTCCCTCCGGGAGTGATGGTGACCTCGGTCGTGGACTTTCGTGATCGGTACCTTTTGGTCTCCATGGAGCAACAGGGGCTTATTAAGATTAAGAGGCAACAAAAGGCCAGGTTGAGTTTCGACACGATTCGAAATCAAAGTTACGAGGGTCAGGTCGACGCCGTTTATTCGAGTTCGTCAGGTTTGTTCTTGGTCCGCATCAACCTCTCACACCTTCCGGAAGTGATTTTGCCTGGCATGACCGCTGATGTGGCCATCACTGTCGATGAACACGACAATGCTCTCGTCGTGCCGGTGGCGGCCTTGGACCGTGGACAGGTGTGGGTCAAACGTGAGCATGGGATGCCAACGGCTGTTCCCGTGCGGGTGGGTATCACAGATGGCGCGCTGGCTGAAATCATATCGGGGGAGGTCCAGGCGGGCGACCGCCTGATCATTCGCAATAGGTTGGCGAAGTGATTTTTTTAGCTCTTAAATATTTGATTGAGCGAAAGCGACAAACACTTCTGACTCTCTTGGGGGTGTTCTTCGGAACCATGGCCTATGTCGCGGTCTCGGGTTTCTTCCTGGGCTTTCAAGGTTTTTTGGTTGAGCAGCTGGTCAACAACTCAGCCCAGGTTCATGTGCAAGCCCGCCAGGATTACCTGAAAGAACACCAACTGGATGATTCTTTCTTTCATGATCTGACGGGTCGGGTCTTTTGGCTGTCGCCCCCTTCCGGAGTGGTCGGATATCTCGAGGTCCTGAACCCGATCGCCTGGTATCAGCGGCTGGCGGAGGATCCGCGGGTGACGGCATTCTCACCGAATCTGGCGGCTCCGGCTTTGTTTACTCTTGCCAAGATTTCAGTTTCCGCCAATTTGATCGGTTGCAATCCGATTGAACAAGCGAAGGTGACGAGCGTCGCCAATTATATGATCGAAGGTAACTTTACGGACATCGGCGTGGGCGGCAATCGGGTGATTCTCGGAGACCAGCTGATGAAGAAGCTCGGGGCCAAGGTCAATAGCACCGTGTTGGTTTCGGTGGGGACGAGAACGGGCGTGCCGTTCCGGGTTGTCGGTCGTTATTTGACAGGCAGTCGAGGTGCCGACCAAAACGCTTACGGCTCGCTGGTGGATGTTCAGCGGATTAACGGCACTCCCAACATCGTCAACGAGATCGCCGTGAAACTGAAAGATTACTCTCAGGCCGCGGCCATGGCGGCGAACTGGCAGAAGATTTCACCAGAGCTTGTCGAGAGCTGGGACCAGCAAAACGCCAATATCTTATCCGTCTTCGCTTTGCAGAACATGTTGCGCGCTGTGATGATTGCTTCAATCCTTATTGTGGCGGGATTTGGAATTTACAATGTGTTGAATATGACCGTGAATCAAAAGCGACAGGATATCGCCATCCTTCGTTCCATGGGGTATGATACGTTCGATATTGTCGTGTTGTTTTTTTCCCAGGGCCTGATTGTGGGAATTTGCGGGGCGATCCTGGGAGTGATTTTCGGTTATCTCTTCTGTTTGTGGTTGCAAACGATTCAGTTTATGCCTGTCGCTCCCAACAATCCCAATGGGCACATCCATATTTCGATGGACTGGCACATTTATTTGCAAGCGGCGATTTTGGCGTTGATCTCGGCATCCCTGGCGAGCATCTTGCCGGCGCGGGCGGCGGGTCGTTTAACACCGATTGAGATCATTCGCTCGGGAGGCTGAGGTGGGGGTCGTCGCGCAAGGGATTGGAAAAGTTTTTGGCGATCCGCCGCTGCGGGTTCTTACTGGTATTGATGCTGAAATTCGAGACGGGGAATTTGTCGCGCTGACGGGTCGTTCGGGTTCAGGAAAGAGCACCTTGATGTATATCCTGAGCAGCCTTGATGAACCCAGCGAAGGTGTCATTAAAATTGACGGTCAGGACCTCCGGTCGATCCCGGACGAGGAGCTCTATCGATTTCGCAATCAACACATGGGGTTTGTATTTCAGTTTCATTATCTGATCGCCGAGCTCACCACTTTGGACAACGTCCTGATGCCCACTTTGAAGTTCAATTCACGTGATGCGAAAACAGCATACGCTGAGAGTTTGCTGGAGAAGGTGGGCCTTAAAGAAAAAATGAACCGTCTGCCGCGCCAGCTTTCGGGCGGGGAGCAACAGCGGGTGGCCATCGCCAGGGCCCTTGTCATGGAGCCGAAATATCTCTTTGCTGACGAACCCACCGGGTCGTTGGACACTCTGAATGGGGATTTGGTTATGAAAATCATCAAAGAGATCAATGTTCATCAGAAGACCACTGTCGTGATGGTGACCCACGATCCGGATTTTGCGAATCTCGCGGATCGGCAGATCCGTCTCGCCGATGGCAAACTCGCCAATTCGTAAAGAATGACTTTGCCCCGCCGTGACCCCAAGTGCCTGAAATCTCATCTGAAAGTTCGCTCCTCAATGTATTTACATTGTGAGTGAATCGTCGTATGATATTCATGATGTCGAGCCGGAAAGCCCATCTCAAAAAGAGCGAAAAAGTAAAAGCAAGAAGGGCTTTTCTCCTGAAAAGGTTGTTCAAGGCGGAGAACTGGTGACGATTCTAAATCACAAGGGCAATCCGAATCAAAAGCTCGAAGTCTACAAGTTCAACAATTATGCCTGGGTCGTGGTGACCGAGGGAGAAAGGCTGGTGACGACGTGGCCGTCAAGAAAAGCAAAAAGGGAATTCAAAATATAGAAAAGCTCAACGAAAGAAACCTTAAACTTGATGACTGGGTTTCGGCAAGCCATGAGGATATTGAGAAGGTTAAAGCTAGGAATGCAGTCATGAAGGCCAGAAAAGAGCAGACAGTTACTTTCCGAATCAGCGGGGAGGATCTTGAGAAGTTTAAAGATATTGCGAGCACCAAAGCTCTCGGTTATCAAACCTTACTCGCAAGCCTGGTTCATCAATATATCATTGGCAAATTGATAGAATATTCGGCGACGACTCCAAATCCTTTAGAGGCTCGCGTGGAAAGATTAGAAAAGAAACTCTCCGATAAGACTGGCTAGATCATAGAGGCCAGATAGCAAAGTAAGTTGCACAACCTTTAATTCCCGCTTTTCTCAACTTTCATTGGTCTGCGCCAGCTCCTCCCTATCTGTTATGCTCATCAGATTGACCTTCACGGTAATCTGGAAGTCATTTGCAGAAAAAATCCAAATGTTAAGGCGAGTGGTCAAATGAGATATTGCGCAAGAAGTGATTGTCGTAACCGCCAGGATGCTTCACCAAATACTTTTGATGTTCTTCCTCCGCCGGCCAGAAAGTTTTTGCTTCCGCAATTTCTGTGGTTAATGGCGCCTTCCAGGCTTTTGATTTTTCAACCTTTTCTTTAAATTTTAGGGCCTGCTTCTTCTGCCGGTCGCCGTGGTAAAATATGGCCGATCGGTACTGCGTTCCTTGGTCATTTCCTTGGCGGTTGAGAGTCGTTGGATCATGCATTTTAAAAAACAGATCGAGAAGTTGGTCATAGCTGACGACCGCCGGATCAAACTTGATCTCAACACTTTCAGCGTGCCCCGTATGCCCGTCGTGAGTCTCGTCGTATTTTGGCTTTGGCGTGGTTCCGCCCGTGAATCCAACGCGGGTCTCGATAACTCCTGGAACTTTCCTGAAAAACTCTTCGGTGCCCCAAAAGCAGCCGGCCGCAAACGTCGCCGTTTCAACTTTCGCCGCATCCTGCTTGGTCGCTTCCTTCTTGGCAATTTGAGGGGAATTGGCTGGCGCGGAGATTCCGAGCAGCAGCGCACTCAGAATGCTTATGGTTTCAATCACTTTTTCTCCAATCGCTTGATTGACTGTTTGCCAGCAAGATTACCATATTTCTCAGTTTGGTGGTTGTTGATATTCATTCTAAATAACACACTTATGTGCCTTCTCTTATTCTTATTCACTCCGGAGAGCTTCAGTGATTTGCAGCCTCTCCGCCCGCAACGCGGGAAAAAGACCGCTCAGAATCCCCACGGCGATGATTGAAGCGACTGAAATCACAATCGCTGACACGTTGAACACCCACTCGAAATGAACTTGCGTGAAGACCTTTCCAGCCAGGAACAAGAGCAGATGGTACCCGGCGACGCCAAGCACCAGCCCCAACATCCCGGCAGCCCCGCTTAAAAGCATGGCTTCCAGAAAGAACTGGCGGCGAATATCAGAGTCTCTCGCCCCCAAGGCTTTCCGTAAACCAATTTCGCGCAACCTCTCGTTGACTGAAATAAACATCATGTTGGCAATTCCAATACCTCCAACGATGAGTGAAATGACAGCGACGCTGGTCAAAAGAAGGGTGAAAAGATTCAAAAACTTCTTCAGTTGCTCCACCAATAAATCGTCTGAATCAACCCTGACCACCGCCGAGCGGCCATAGCGAAGATGGAAAAATTGCTTGATCTTGGTGGTGAGATCCGTCAACGAAGCGCCGGGACGAACTTGCACATTGACCTCATGGACTTGTGATTCAAAATGCTGCGCGATCATTTGGACGAGGGAAACCGGCATCAAGATCTGCCGATTGGGATTGAACCATTCGCTGTTGCTCTTCTGCTCGGCCAAGACACCTAGCACCTGACAGGTGTACTGAACTGAGTTGCCGTTGATCGAAACGATACGACCCAGCGGATCCTGGCGTGAAAAGAGCTGGCGAGCCACCTCATAACCCAACACGCAAACTCGCCTTTTGTGATCGACATGAAAACGATTGAGCCCCCGCCCATAAAGAAGCCGCCGGCGGGTGATCTGAAAATACTCGTCGTTAACGCCAAGAATCCTCGCCTCTTTGTAAGCGCGCCCGCCGAACTCGATGGACTCGGTGAAAACTTGCAGAACCGGTGACAGAAGTCGGATTTCCGGAAAAAGTTTTCGCAGAGGGGTCAGGTCCGTTCTGTCTTGCAACTGTTCAAAAGTCACCGGGCTCTTGTCCCGCGCCCCGAAATACCAGCGGGGATAAACCCTGACCATCAGCTTATTGACACCCAGGCTCTCGTAGCTTTCGATGATTTTCTTTCGCGTGTAGGAGCCCAGCGTGATGGTCGACAGGACCGCTGCAATGCCAATGATCACTCCCATCATTGTCAACCAGGAGCGTGATCGATAGCGCTGAAGATTTCGCCATGCCACTTGAACTCCCGTGGCGGCTTCGCCGCCCACGCTCCATTCCATGGACCGCCGGCGAGGCCGATTGGGAGTGACCTGGACTGACGCTAAAGGCCTGGTTGGGGTCTTGCGCGGAGGTGAACGCGGAAAAGCGCCTTCCTCATGCAGGACTCCGTCACGGATGCTCATGACCCGCTCGCAGCGCGCTGCAATCTCTTGGTTGTGAGTGATTAAGATCAAGCTACGGCCCTCTTGATGAACTTCCTCAAAAAGACCCATGATTTGCTCGGCGCTTTTTGAGTCGAGATTACCGGTTGGCTCGTCGGCCAAAATGAGAGCCGGATTGGTCATCAAAGCCCGCGCAATGGCCGCCCGTTGCTGTTGGCCGCCCGAAAGCTGATTGGGAAAGTGGCTTTGATGGCTCGCCAAGCCGACTCGAGCCAGGAGTTCTGCGGCCTTTTCTTCGGCTCCTCCATTGGCGAAAGCGTGTTGGTAAGCCGAACCAAGGGTGAGATTCTCAATCAGATTCGCTCGCGGCAAAAGATGAAATTGCTGAAAGACAAAACCGATTTCTGACGAACGCAAACGCGCCAAACGGCTATCCGAAGCCTCCGTCACTTCCATTTCTTGCCAGCGATAACTGCCAGAACTGGGACGCAGGTAACATCCGATAATTGACAACAAGGTGGATTTGCCAGAACCCGAAGGTCCTAAGATGGCGACCATCTCGCCGCGTTCAACCGAGAAGCTGACGTGACGAAGAACCGGCACCACCCGACCACCCTCCAACCGGTAGTTCATTGAGATGTCCCTGGCCTCGATCAAAGACATTATTCGTCGACCTTTGGCAGATTCAAGAAATCAACAATGCGAACCTCATCCCGTTCCACCAGACCTGATTGAATCTCCACCGCTTCATCTGTTTGCAGGCCCAATTTCACGGGACGCTTTTCACCTGAAACCAATGTCACAAAGGTCCCGTCAGTCGATCGTTGAATGTATTCCAAGGGAAGAACCAACACATTTCGGGCCTCATTGGTCTCGATGTCGACCACGGCCGACATTCCCGGTCGCAATCGCGCATCCTTGTTTTTGATCCTCACTTTCAACTGAAACTCGGCGCTCGTCGATCCCCATTTCTCCTTGTCTTTGGCGGAAAGTGAAACTTCCTCCACTTCGGCTTCAAATTGCTCGTCACCCAAAGACGATATGCGAATTTTCGCATTTTGGCCGTTCTTTACTTTGGCCACGTCAAGTTCGGCAATGGCCGCTTGAATAAACAACTGGGACAGATCATCGACCCGCAAAACCAGGTTTTGTTCTCCGGTTTCCTGAATATACTCGCCTTCCGTTTTTAAGACTTGCGTGACCACGCCAGGAAATGAGGCGCGGACAGGAAAATTCGTTTCCCCCTGCCCAAGGCTGGGACTGAACATCACGAGCGGATCTCCGGTCCGAACGGAGCCGCCGACTTTGACGTAGAGTCGCTGCACATAACCCGAATAGGGAGCCTTCACGTCGAGACGCTTGCGGGGGGCCACGAATCCGGCGATCGGCACCCGCTGAAAGAGATCCCCACGTTTTACGGACGCCGTCAATGAACCTCCGGAATGTGGCGCGACGCCCGAGGAGCTCCACCAAGTCGCGCGTTTCGCAACAACGAAAAACGCGCCAACCAAGAGGCTCACCACCAAAAGCGCCCCGATCACGAAAGAACCGATCGAACGAATCAAACCCGGCTTAGCGAAGAAGTTCATCAGCGGCTCCTTTAAAGTAAAGCGCGTCGGCCTGGGCCTTGAGTAGATTGAATCGCAGAGACGTCAGCTGCTGTTGGGAGGAAAAATTGTCTTTGAGCGCCGTCATCATTTCCAAATAAGTGACTTTGCCTTCCCGATAGCTTCGGGCCATGCTGGCAAAGGCCGAGGCCTGCGTTTCCGCGATGACCAAACTCAAGCGAAAGCTCTCTTGCAGGGCCTGGATATTTTCTTTCAAGTTTCGCACGTTCTTTAGGGTATCCAGGCGCGACTGCGACTGGCTATTTTGATCCACTCGCACCTGGTTATCCGCCAGTTCAACTTCACGCGCTTGAATTCCCCAATCCCACAACCGATAATCGAGGATGATCTGGGCCTGAAGATTCCAGAAGGGATCATTGCCCGGCGCCGCGGGTCCCAAATATTGCGGGAGGTTGTAACTGTAACTCCCTTTGATGCTCAGGCGGGGCCACCGATTGCGCCGAGCGGTCTGCGTTTTCATTTCGGCCAGGCGGTCCTGCAAATCCGCAAGCTGATAATCCACGCTGTCTTCCGCATGAAATTCAGGAATAACCGGCAGTTCTTCATTTTCTTTGGATTTCAAAGCTTCAAACTCCACGGAATTCGGTTCGCCCGACAGATTCAGCAACTGACTTCGAATCTCCTGCAAATGACTCTCGCTATTGATTCGCGAGATTTCAGAACTTTTGACCTGAGCTTTGATTTGCATGTAATCGCGGTTGCTTCGCAGTCCTTGCATATATCGACGCTCAATACTGTTAAATTGAACCTTGAGGGCTGCAAGTTGTTTTTGCTGGGTCTGCAGGTCTTCAGCAGCCGAGGAATATTCGTAAAACGCCTTCGCCACATCGGTGATCAGCTTGCCCCGCCCCCTGCGCAGATTGAGTTCCTCGATCCGCACTGAGAGGGAAGCCATTTGGGCCTGCCGTAAACTCTCGCCATTGTCATAAAGATTCTCCGTCACTGAAAGGCCGAGTTGCGCATACCAAGGCGGCACCGACCCGCTGGCCAGCAAAGGGTCCGTTCCTCCCGTCTGACTGTATTGGTGGAGAGCCTGCACATCAACCGTCGGGGCAAAGACCCGCCAGGCATTCTTTTCCTTGAGCAAGGCATTCTGGTGATTGATCTTCAGAGTGGAGAGGGCTGGTGAATGATCAAGACTGCGGTGAAGAGACTCGTTCAGGCTGATCTGGCCCGTGTTGCGTTGAGCACTGAGCTGATCAGTGTCTGTCGCGCCCAGACGACCCAGACTATATGTCATCAGTATTAAAATCCATGCCATCGGTCTTCGTTAGTGGTTGTCATATTCAGCGGGATGATTTTGCAAGCACTTTCTTCTGGTTAGCATATTGAGTTTGCTGCTCTCGCCGTGCTAAAGTCGCGAAACTCTTTTAAATGTGGAACTTTGCGGTAAGGAAAGAGGTCAAATTGATACGGAAAAGAAATGGGATCTTCTGTGCGACTCTTGTTGCGTTCTGTCCTTCAATCATTGGGGTGCCCGTTGTCGCGTCGTCAGTGATCAAGTTACCCTGGCCGCCAAGTTGTATCCGTGTGTACGGGACCGGGGACGGAAGTCCATCGAAAACAAAGGATCGCCGCGACGCTGAGCAAATCCTCGAAAAGACACTGCTTCCGCAGCTCGTTTCATCCGCAAGCAGTCCATTCAATATTGGACCTTATAAGGATCTGCAGCGGCTTATGGTCGAGGCGGGAACGGCTCCCGAAAGGGCTTCGATTATTTCTTTATTGATTCGAAAGATCGCCATTGAATCCAAAGGAAACGATTCGATCCTCGGCCTGGCTTCAGCCTATTTAGAGTCAGCGACCACGGATGAAAAGACATTGATGATCTGCGTGCTTTCCCGAAATTGTCAGTTCAGGAATCTGTCAAATACAATTCATGAGGTTGGGTTTAGAACAATCGTCGATCCTGGCTTCCGAATTGATCCAATCCCAGCCAATAGCGAGAATTCCGGATGGGCAAAGAGGGATTCGAATGGGCGGACGGACAGACCACCTTATTTTCTCCTGCTGAAGGATAGTCAAATTGATTCCTTCCAAACGGCGGTGGGAGCTTTTTTTAACCAAGCCGCACGTTTTGTCGATCTTGCACTCATTCGTGATTTCCTCACAAACAACCCCAGCGCGTTGCTTGAAATTCCCGTATTCTCCGAATACATGCGGCTGGGAGCGGACGGCAAGCCCGAAGTGGATGAGAGTTTTGTTCGCGTTGTGTTGGCACTGCGAGGTTACAAAGCGCAGTGGGATGCCAGTCACGCCGTGGATCGAATCTTGAATGAATTCTTAGAGAAGTCCGCTGAGAGTTCTGGTCTGGAAAGAAAAGGAACTGAGCCAGTGAAGGATCCGGACTCGAGATTCGCGCTCAACGGTGCGATGGCGGAGATTCAGAGATTTCGCCCTCAAACGCTGCTGGTGCTTAAGGACCTTACTGGTGATTTTTATTTGTCCCAACAGGCTTTTCTTCAGTTTGCAGAGACCTATGGGCGTGTCTTAGATGTTGCGGCTGAAAAGGTGCGGAGGCGGTTACGGAGATAGAAAAATTGCTTTTCGTCGCCGTTCGTGGAGCGTGGGCGGCGAAGCCGCCACGGGTGTCATAAGGGGTGGTCATGTCGATGTTTTCAGACCGTTTGCAAAAAAATCATCACCGGCTCAAGCCCTGGGCGGATCGCCAACAGACCCAGGCGTTTCGCCTTTATGATTGGGACATTCCAGAATATCCCTGTTCCGTCGACCTCTATAAAGATGAACTTGTGGTCGCCGATCGGGGCCGGGCCGGCTCTGAACGAGACGCCCTTCACTTCCAAGAAGTTTTGTTCATTCTTAAAGAACAATTTCCAGGCGCGCCGGTGCATGTAAAAAAGCGGCGAATCCAAACCCGCACCGAAAAATATCAGCGGCTCGGCCAAGATGAAAATTGGAAAATCATCCAGGAAGGGCCGGCGAAGTTCTTGGTGAATCTGCAAGACTACCTGGACACGGGACTCTTTCTCGACCATCGACCGCTCCGTCATTGGATCAGGAAGGAGGCGGCGGGAAAGAGAGTTCTCAACCTGTTTTGCTACACCGGCGCGATATCGGTGGCGGCCGCCCAAGGCGGTGGATCGGTCACCAGCGTGGATCTGTCAGAGCGGTATTTGGAGTGGGGGCGGGAAAACTTTCGCCTCAATAAATTGGAACCGGGGAACCATCGATTTGTCGGTGCCGATGTGGTGAGTGAATTGAGCGGGCCGACCAGGGAAAAATACGATTTGATCATCCTGGATCCGCCAACCTTTTCAAATTCAAAAAAAATGGAGCGGGATTTGGACGTGCAGAGGGACCACGCGCGCCTCATCAGTGCTTGTGTTCGCCGGGTTCATCGTGGTGGTCATCTTTACTTTTCCACCAACAAATCGGATTTTCGCCTCGACAAAGATTTGTTGGGTCGATTTAAGATTGCGGATGTTTCCAAGGCTTCAGTGCCGCCTGACTTTCACCGATCCAAGACTCATCGTTGTTACAGGGTGAGCGAGTTGACCGCTTAGCAGGCCCGTGGCGGCTTCGCCGCCCACGCATGCAAAAATGGAACTGGGTCAGATCTTTTCGTTTTTCTCCCGCAATCTTATCCCGGCTCGAAAGATCTGACCCAGCGACTCGCAAGGGTCTTATTGTGTGCCCTTGAATTCTTATATTATCCTTACCTCAATGAGTCGTACCTCCATCCTCATGTGGCGGGAGCGTACCAGTTCGGTTCCACCTCCAGGGGTACAAGCCCGCTGCGCAGCCATCGGCTTTGGCGTTGCACGGTTCTGCGATGATGTTCACGACGTCGATCGAGATGACGGTGCACGGCTTCGAAGAGCCGGTCAGCCAAAAGAGCCGAGGCTTGATAAACATTGGAGCTTTGCTTTTCGACAACCACGGGCTTCATGCCCTTGAGTTCAAGAATCACCTTCACTTGATAGAGTTCGGGTCCCGAATGAAACTGCGAGTTCTCCATCGACACAATGGCACTGGCACGGGTGTTTCGCGTCTCTGGAAACTTAGCGAGGACATGATCGATTTTTTCTGTCACCGCTTGCGCGATGAACTCCGAACCTTGCAAGTTTTTGAACATGACTCTGACCATTCTGAACCTCCTTCTTTTTTCCCCTAAGGGCTAAGAAAACATTACTCCCGTAGCGAGTCGGAGCCCAATTCTTTGTCCGGATGCCAGCGATCAAGAATATTAATTGAGCTTAGGATTTGAGCTCGTCTTTTGGCACTGACATGGCGCTCGCGGTCCAAACTCTTTGTGTCATGCTGAATCCTGAAATAAAAATAACTTATGTCGAAGAATAAAATGGGTCGGGTGTTGCCGATGAGTTTCTATCGCAGACGCACGGTTCAGGTGGCGCAAGAACTTCTCGGCCACGTCTTAATCCATGAACTTCGTCCCGGCCATTGCGTGGCCGGCCGAATTGTCGAGACGGAAGCTTACCTGGGCAATGAGGATCCAGCCTGCCACTCCTACAACAACCGACGGACCGAACGCACGGAAGTCATGTACCGAGCCGGAGGGTTTTCTTACGTTTATTTTATTTACGGCATGTATTTTTGTTTCAATGTTGTCACTGAAAAGAAAGACAAGGCCGAAGCCGTATTGATTCGAGCGCTCGAGCCGCTTGAGGGAATCGATAAGATGAAAAAACTCCGCCGAACACAAAACGAAAAGATATTGTGCGCCGGTCCCGGCCGCCTTTGTCAGGCTTTGGGCATCGATCGGGGTTTGAATGGCCTTCCCCTGCACCAGCCTCCCCTATGGATTGAGGAAGGGATTGCCGCGCCCCAAATCGTCGCTGGCGAGCGCATCGGCATCGCGCAACCGGAAGCACGTTCGTGGCCGCTTCGTTTTTGTCTTAAAGATTCGCCCTATGTATCGAGGCGGGTTTGGGGACCCGCTTAACTCCCCCGTGGCGGCTTCGCCGCCCACGCTCGCCATTCGGGTTGAGAAACTGCAAATCAAAGCAAGTTTCACCCCGCCGCAGGTACTTCTTTTCGAAGTGAGTTCGTGGTTCGAAATCCGTGTTCCACGCGGAAGGCAGCGTGCGAAAGAAGACACACTCCAACGACCAGAGTTCACGTGCCGCCTTCTCAGCCTCGCGCGCATAGTCTGGACTATTGGTCGCCAAGTGAACGAGCCCTCCGGGTTTCAGGCATTCGATGAGTCTTTGCCAAAAGGGCATCAAGAACCAGCGTTGGCTGCGATTTTGGGGATTGGGATTGGGGTAAAGAAGAAAGACCTCGCTAAGGCTCCGTCGAGGAACATTTTTAGTGATCCAGGAGACCGCATGAGCGTGGACGGGAAACAAATTTGGCATTGGGGGATGTCGTGATACCCGGTGAGCAAAACGCTGAAAGCGGATTCGCGTATGTTCGATGGCGATGAGATTTCGCCCGGGATATTTCTTTGCCCGCTGAATGGAATGGAAACCGACGCCGCAGCCGATTTCCAAATCCACCGGCCGGTTTTGGGAAAAAATCGCTGGCGAAGCGAGGCTCTCTTTGATCAACAAATGTTCGGGCAAATGAAACGGACGCATGTGTGGAAACATCCTTTACTGAAGGATCTTTGTAAAAACCGGCAGGAATTGCGCGAACAGGATGAGATAGGGAACTCCAACGATGATTGCAACCCGCCAGCCTTTTGCAAAATTCAGCCACAGGTGAGCGCTACAAATGACGAAGACAACCGGAGCGAGCGCAAGGAGGGCCAAGGGGACTTGCCAACCGACGAGAAGAAGCACCCCGCTGAGGACCTCGATCACTTTTACGATCTCTAGAAGGTACCCGGTTTCAGCCAAGGCCGTCATGAAGCTTTCAAAGCGGATCGCATTGCGGGGAATGGGGAGCCAGCCAAACCAACCGTTGAGACCCCAGAAAAGAATATATGCTCCGAAAGTAATTCTTACAATTTCCAGCGTTATTTCAATCACTTAAAACCTCACTTGAAGCCCTTTCTAGACAGTTAATGGGCGCTTGAAAGCGCCGTCATCGGATGGTATTCAATGAATTCAAGCAGTATTTTACGAGGCAATTCATGAATCCCCATCATCCGCCTGCATATCTCTCACGCCCGCTCACACGCCTGCAAGTTACAACCCTGGTCTTCCTGTTCTTGCTGGTGTTGTGTTTGGCGCAACCATTTTGAAGCCGCACGGGCGTGGGGTCGTCCACGCTTTTGCCAATGCCAATGACAATTTACACTTGAGCGTAAATTGTTCCTGTGAAAGCAGGAGCGACCTGCCAGCCAAGTGGCAGTCGAGGCCGCGTGGGAGGCGAACCCTGCCAGGGTTGAGAAATAAGGCTGAAATAAATACGTAACCAAGAGTGGAAGTTCGCAAAATCCAAAAGAATACGGCACATTCGTTGCAAATCAATTGGTGGGCGAGAACTTTTGTTCAAGGAGAGGTGCTATGAGGAATCAAGCAATTGCGCTGATTAGTGGGCTGATCAATGCGATCGCCATTGGGTGGGCCAGTGCGCGGACCCAGGCGCGGACCAAGGCAGTAGCGTTGTTAGTGACCACGATTTTTGTGACCGCGGCGATGGGTCTAGCGTGGGCGGAAGAGATGACTGCGCCGGGCAGCGAGGGGACTAAAGAGTTTGGTACGACGTTCAAAGTTAAAGAGATCAGAAAGTTTGATTTGAAGCCCTTCGGGCCTCTGGATCCGAAAAGGGATCAGCGCCTCATTGAGCTAGGCAAAGCATTAGGTAAAGCGGGAGTTGGCGAAATCAACGCTACCACCGAGGAATGGTCTTTTCGAATCAAACCCAACGCGGCAGAATTAGAGAACCTTCTTAGAGCAAGAGAAGTCAATACTCTTCAACGAATGGGTCAGAAAACGGATTCAACTGCCCAAAAAGGTTTTGCCGCAGAGCTAGAGGAGACTAATAAAATACGCCAGTTTTTCAAGGCGAACCCTGAAAAGCTGGCATCTCTAGAGGTCAGATTGACCCTGGCTGATGCGAAAGGGTATCCGGAGATGGAAAGACTCTTGGTTAGTAAGCTTGCTGAAAATCCTCAATTAGTAAAGGTTCGCGGGATGTTTAGGATAGAATCTTTACCTTCCGACGCGGCCTTTAAGAAAGCGATGCGAATTTCGAAAATCAGAAATATTTTGAGGGGCGTCCGTTGGGGAAGGGCCGGTCTTCTGATGGTCGCCTTCGGTGTGGCTTACTATTTTTATGGAAATAGCGAGGAAGTGTACCAGGATGGAAAGATCATAAGAGTTCCGCAAAGGCTTCTCTATGACTTTACCCAGAAACCTGATCAGCCGGAGGGTGCTCCCAAGAGTCCTGTTGATCTCAACCAGATCGCTATAGATCCCAACCAGCAAGTTGGTGAACCCAATAAGCAGCCTGGTGATCCCGGAATGATCGTACTTGATACCAAAGATCTGGATGCTCTGGACAAACTCTCGGATGCTGAGCTCGAGGGGCTGATGCGACTCCAGAAGAAGGAGAATGGCGGGTCGATGAATTCACCAGGGCCTGTGAACCTTCCCAATGGCGGCCAACAATGACGTTGTAGTTATCCTGTAAGTCATGACGAAAAAAGTGTTTGAGCTTCTCCTCACCGCGAGTGTCTGGCTTCAGCCGGGGATGGCAAGGGCCAACTGTTCATTCGACGGCAGAATTGATACGCGCGGCCTTCCGACCAACATTCCAGATATGGATGGCAAGGCTTGGGAAGGGGCCAAGTCCGCCGTTCAGGGAGTGAGGAGATCATTGAACCCCGACGTGGCTCGCGGGGTTCAGAAACGCTCATTCCTCATCTCAAAGTTCGGTTCAATCAGATTGCCTTCTTGATGTGCCATTCAAATTCCAATCCAAGAAGCGTGGCGATCCTGTATAGCTGCTCCAGATTCTTATTCAAGATCTTGGGATTCAGCAACCGTTGGATCTGGTTGTCCGAAGTATGAAGTTGCTCGGCCAAAAAACGCTTTGAAATTTTCTTTCTTGATATGGCTGCCTTGATGTGAGCTACAACCAGTTCAATATGATTCTGCAGCATGTATTCAGGATCTTTGACAAGCGCGAGGGGTTGGTCATACGGCATGTAGTCTTCTGTTTGATCCTCAAAACGTAACCCAAGGCTATACCCGCCTGTCTCTTTATCGACCCAAACTTCCGCCAGGTTTTTCTTAAGCCCGAGCTGCCGGTAATGAACCTGCGCCGATTTGCCGGAAACATAGTTGACTTGCAGCACTTTCTTCCGGTTATTGAAGCTTGCCGATTTAATTTTTTGATTCTTCATATTCTACCTTCCTCAAGTAGTTCTTCCAAAATCCTTCGCAAGCGGCGGTTCATATGCCCGGACAAAATCAACAGTGAAGGAACCTCCACCTTCGCAATAAGGCGTCCATCTCGATAAATATGGACATGCTTCGGCTCATGATCACCGATCCAGGATTCGATCATATAGCCGCCTCTGCGAATACGTCCCATATTTAAAGTCTACTAATTTTAGTAGACTTTTTCAAGTCTTAACTTAACTTACCTTACGATTTCCGTGGTGGCAGGGGTCCGCGTCGCCATACCCGAGGTCGCGGGCAAGGTTTGGGAAGGGAGTTAACCTCGCACGGATTCGATCGTGATATCAAAGTTCCCGATCAGTGAACCGGGTTCAAGGTTCTGGGGTGCGGGAGCGAATTCCACGATCACCGCCCCTTGCTCCGCCTTTGGAATCTGTTGCAAGATCAAGTCATGGTCGTTCAATGACTGGCCGGCAAAATACATTTGCGTGATCAATTCCTTGTAGCCCATCGCCGCGATCTTGAAGTGAATGTGCGGCGGACGTGTCCAATCCGAGTCGGCGGGGTAGGCCCCAGGAATAATTGTCTTGAACATGTAATCCCCGTCCTCTTCCGTGATCATTTCACCCCAATACCTGAAATTGGGGTCGAGTTTGGCCCGATTTGTGTCCTTTTTGTTGTTGTAACGACCGGAGGAACAGGCCTGCCAAATCTCAACCAATGCGCCCTTGACGGGCCGGCAGCCTGGTCCAAGAATATGTCCCTGAATGTAAATGACTTGGCCAAGGGGACGGGAGTTTCTGCCCGGGAGTCGCGTCAGGTCGTTATCAATGGTGAATTTCGATTCGCCCGGATAAAATGGACCCTCCGTCTGCGGGGGCGTCAGGCCGCAGCCGGCCGCTGTTTGCGCCCGGCCTAGCCGTGAGACTGTGAGCATGGCTCCCATCGCACCCCACCCCGCTTTCTTAAAAAACTGTCGCCGTCCGTGTGAATTTGACTCGTTTCTCATGGTCCCCTCCTTAGGTTGAAATCAATTTTCAGTTGTACTTCTAAGATAAGTAAAATATTCCAAAAGGATCATTGTTATAAAGGATACCTATGGTCAAATCTTCAGTCCCATCGTCCGGTGATCTGAGTTGTTTTCTCGAAGTCTCATCGACCTTGAACCTCTCGCGGGCCGGCGAACGGCTGGGAATGACTCAACCCTCGGTGACGTTGGCCATTCAGCGTCTCGAGCAGTGCGTGGGGACACAGCTTTTCATCCGCAGCCGGAAAGGAGTTTCTCTTACTCAGGCGGGGAAGCAGCTGGTGAGTCACGCGCGGGACTTGGTGTTGCGTTGGGACGCCGTCAAAAGACAAGCCCTCGCTTCGGCGGACGAGGTTCAAGGCCATTACAAGATCGGTTGTCATTCTTCGGTGGCGAAATATTCTTTGCCGCGCGTTTTGCCCCGCTTGCTCCACGAACACCCCCGACTGGAAGTCATTTTGCAGCACGATCTTTCGCGCAAGATCACCGAGCGCGTGATTGCCATGGATATTGACCTGGGCATTGTCATCAATCCGGTGCGCCACCCTGATTTGGTGATGAGGCGGCTCTGCCGTGACGAGGTCACCCTGTGGGCAGGACCGGATGCGCGACCGGCGCACAAGCCGCGCCAAGAAGACTTCATCCTGGTTTGTGACCCTGACCTGATTCAATCGCAGGTCCTTATGAAGAAAATGGCGAAGTCAGGTTTTCGCTTCCGGCGAATATTGCCGACCAGCAGTTTGGAACTGATCGTGGAGCTTGTCGCCGAGGGATGCGGTCTTGGAATTATCCCCGGGCGGGTGGTCGGTGGATTCAAAGACTGCAAGTTGCGAAAAATCGCCGGGGCCCCGGTGGTGACCGATTCGATCGAGCTGATTTACCGGGTGGAGAACAAGCATCTGAAGAGCTTGCAAGTGATCTCAGAAGCACTGAGCGATGGCATCGGAAACTCCAATAACGGAAAATCCAATAACAGAGCAGCGATCGGCACGCACCCCTTCCTCGCGGTTCTTTTGGTCTTTTCTCTTCTTATCGTATCCGTCCAACAAGCGTGGTCGTCGGATTCGAAAGCAAGGCCCGTGGAGTCG
>PSRN01000062.1 GCA_003176075.1 Bdellovibrio sp. | reverse complement strand
TTTTGGTCCACGTTGCGCTGTCCACCGAGGATTTTCAAAAATGTCTTTCCCATGCGGTCGGGACGATAAATGAGTTGCAAAGATCCTTCAGTGTAGGGACTTGGACTCAGCACATCAAGCACGCTCTGCCGCCGAAAATACTCCACCACGTCGATATGTAGGGCGGAAAGCTCAAAGCCGAAGTCTTGGCTGAGGGCTTGTTGCCAAGTCAGATTCCCCATTTGCAAATAAACGTTGGGAACAAAGTCGACAAAAGCCAGCGAGATCAACCGGGAGTCCGCTGTCCATTGATAAATGATGTTATGAAACAGAAAACTGCGGTCCGTATGCGTTCCAAACAACTCATTGACCAACGCGTGACTCATGTAAAAGTTTTTGTCCCAACCGCCGGCTCTTTCGTCGAAGGTGAGGCTGACTCCGTAGGTCGTCGACTGTGGATCAAATTCCAAGTAACGTTGCGAGTCCTTGTGAGGGTTGAGACCACCAAAAATCCCTGATTTCCATGCGGGGGTGAAATGGTAAGTGAGGTTGCCACCGTCGACGTAGACATTGCCGACGTCGTTCACCGCGAACCGGCCCATCTCCAACTCCAGGCCTTCTTTCGCCGGTTTGCGAAGACTCATCTGGCGCAGTTGGAAGTCATTTCGATTCGTCAGTTGGCGATTTTCCTTGTCCAGGTTGCCAAAGAAGTCGTTCTTGTCACGTAAGTCGGTGATGAATTCCCACTTGGATTCTCCCAGGTCTTCGACTCGCAGGTAAGCCCTGGCTGAAATAACTCCGGCGTCATTTGCCGCCGACTCGGTGTTGGAATCACTGAAACGCTCTGTTGACGCGTAAGCGCCGAGGGTCAGGCGACCATAGACTGTCTCGCCTTGGGCGGCCGCAGTGGAGAAGAGCGCAAGGGCTCCAGAAAAGAGCGCAAAGGCTCCACCATGGAGCGCTGTCATTCGCCAGAACCAACCCGCCGCAACTTTATTCATCTTCTCCATTGGCTTGCTCAAATTACATCGTTATGCTTGTCCTTTTTCAAGCGTTTAGGGCCCCCACGGAATAAATTTAACCTTTCTCGCGAAATGGATTTCCGCGACCAGATTTGCCGCACCCAGAATTGTTGCGCCCGGACTCGGAACGATTATAAAAGGAAACCATGAATCTTACCTTGATCATTCAACGACTGAATAGGAACTCAGTTTTCAAATTTCTTTCATCCGTCAAGCTCGCTGTGCCACTGATGATCATCATCATCGGCTCGGTCGCCGCGGGGACAATATTCGAAAGTCTTTATAACGCTTCTTACGCCCGGCTGGCCGTTTACGGTTCGTCCTGGTTTTGGCTTCTCATGGTTCTGCTTTGGCTCAATATTTTTGCCGCCATGATGTCGCGTTATCCGTGGAAGAAGAGACATCTTGGCTTCGTCATCACCCACATTGGAATGTTGACCCTTCTGTTTGGTGGTTTCATCACCAGCCAATGGGGAATTGACGGGTCATTGCGGATCGAGGAGGGAAGAGCCAACTCCCGCGTCGAGCTTTCCGATCTTATGGTCGCCTATCAATGGGAAGACTCACCCAGTCTGCAGAGCGTGCCGTTTTCAGCCGGTTTGTCGGAAAAGTCCGGAGGCGAGCTGTCGTCGGTCAACGACGCCTTTTCGCACCTCTTTCAAATCGAGCGATACGTGCCATTCGCGCAGGTTGAAAGGTCCTACGCCGCCAAAACCGGGGACGCGAACGCACCCGTGAGTTTGAGCTTTATCCTCAGGAGCCGATTCTTCAACGTCTCCGAATGGCTTCACTCGCGCGACAATCCCGAAATGCAGTTAGGGCCGGCCCACCTGAAGCTGATCGTCGACGACGAGATGACGGCGCGAGAACCTCAATCACCGCGACCCTCTCAATCATCGCACCCCCCTCTATCATCGCGACCCTCCCAATCGTCCAGTCCCTCTCAATTGTCGGAACCCGCAGGTCAAAGCAATCCCCGCCTGGTTATTCAGGATGCGGAATCAAAAGAGGAACCAAAAAAAAAACTTCTTTCAGTGAAACTCGTCGATCTGCAGCGCAAGGCCGTCTCGGTTAAAGGGGTGGAAATCGCGCTCAAAACCCGTTTTCAGCGGGCCGTCGTATCCAACAACAAACTCACCGAAGGGCCAAGCGATGGAGTTGAAAATCCGGCTCTCGAATTGGCGCTGAAAAGAGGCGGCGAGAGCCATCGTGAGGTCGTCTACGCGAAGTTCCCCGGCTTTTCATTGAATGCCAAGGGTAACTTCGGACTCAGCTTCTCCTATGAAGGAGCGGACGCGACGAGCGAAAGCACGCCGGAAGAAAGCGCCAGCGGAACTTCCTCCGGTGAGCTTCCACCTGGACATCCCCCGATGACCGGCGCGATGGGTGGAGGTGAGGGCGCCGCGATGGGTAGCGGCGGCCCGGCCGGGAACACCATTGAATTTCACGTCCGTCGCAACTCGACCCAACAGGCGCGCGTCGTCCTTATCAAGAATGCGCAAAAAGTCGGTGAAAAAATTCTCAAGGAAGGGGAAGCCTATGAGACCCCATGGATGGGGATGACCCTCTTCGTGGCCTCCATCGTCGCCGGCGCCGAACCGGTGATTCAGGTCAGAGCGGTCAATCCTGAAAGAGGCCGGGATCTGGCGCCCGGCGCCTTGCTGATTCGCCCGGCCGGCGGTCAGGAGACTCACTGGCTATCGCAAGGCGAATCAAAGGAATTAACAATCGCAGGCAAGGGAGTTCATGTCTTCTTCGGCAATCAAATGCTCGAACTGCCTTTTGAGCTCAAACTCGTCAAATTCAGCAAACAAGATTATCCTGGGACGGGAACCGCCATGAGTTATGAAAGTCTCGTCACGGTCTCGACCGATGGAAGCCTTCACAATGTTTCAATGAACGAGCCGTTGAAATACCAAGGCTACACGTTTTACCAGGCGAGCTACCAACTGTTCGAAGGCCAGCCGCCCGCGACCATTCTATCGGTGAACAAAGACCCCGGTCGTCCCGTTAAATATTGCGGTAGCTTGATCCTGGCCTTGGGAATTATTATTTTCACTTTGATGCGAAGCCGGGTTTACACGAGCTTCGCGCAGCGGAGGACGTCGACATGATTCACATGATTCATTTGATTTTTGGCGCGCTGCTTGCCCCGGCGCAGGAGCCTCATTTTCACGAGCTAGCCCGTGGCTCTGCGGAGGTGCCGACGGCACCGACTATGTCATCCGCCGCCCACGCTCCGGAGACCGTTGACGCGTCCGTTCCGCCCGAACGGGCTCTGCAAGAGCTGATCGCGCAAGGGCAGAAAATCGCGATTGAACCGGTTCGGCGCACGGCCGTCTCGCAAAACGGGCGCATTAAACCCGTCGACACCTTGGCCCGCGAGTCAGTACTTCTTTTAACTGGCTCCTATGAGCGTTTTGGACTGAAGCCGGTGCAGCTGTATTTCGCCTTGGCTTCCACGCCGTCGGCCCCCTGGGCTCCCGTCGTCGAGGTCAGGGATGCAAAACTGCGGCAACGCCTGGGATACCTCAAAGAAAAGCGTTTCTTTTCAGCCGCGGAGCTGGAGGCTTCGCCATTGATTGAACTCGTGCAGCCGCTCATGAAAAATCAGGAAGAAAGCGGTCGGCTGAGCGAGGAGGAAAAGAAAGTCATGGAAACCTTTTCGCAGTTGAATCTTATCCGCCAAATCATTCTGGGGGAAAATTTCATCCACGCCGTCGATTTTAGTTTCTTGAAACCCCACACCAGTGGCTCTGCGGAGGGCCATGGCGCGGCGACCGAGGTGGCGTCACAGGCCAGCGATTATCTGCAGCAACTCCGCGGCGATGCCCGACAAGCGAACCTCTTGGCGCCTGCTTTGGTGGAGACATCGCGCCGGCAAGAGGCGCCACAGATCTTTCAACATTATCTCGGCACCCTCGACAGCGAGATCTTTTACAACGACGCCAGACCTTTTTTGTGGGCGAGTCTGATCGCGCTTCTGGCCGGACTTCTATTGAGCCTGGATATCACCCGCCAGAAACTGACCGCGAAGGCCGTCCCTTGGCTTTATCTCGTCACGCTTTTACCGCTGGTTCTCGGCATTTCGTTGCGAGTCTATATCACGCAATTCGCGCCGGTGACCAACATGTTCACAACCATGCTCTGGGTCTCGCTTGGAGTTCTGATTTTCAGCGCTATCCTGTATTACCTGTATCGCAACAGTTTGGTCAGCGGAGTCATGTTGATCGGGACTGGGTTGATTCTTATGCTCACCGAACAAATCCCGCTGATTCTCAGTCCCGATCTAGATCCTCTGGTGGCGGTTTTGCGAAGTAATTTTTGGCTCTCCACGCATGTCACGACGATCACCATCTCCTATGCGGCCTTCACGATCGCCATGCTTCTCGGGAATGTCGCGCTGGTGCGTTCACTCATGCCGGGGGACCACACCCAGTTTTTTCACCAGTATGCCCACTACGCCTACCGTATGATTCAACTCGGCTGTTTTCTACTTTCGGTGGGAATCATCCTCGGCGGAGTTTGGGCCGATTACTCCTGGGGCCGGTTCTGGGGCTGGGATCCAAAGGAGACCTGGGCGCTGATCGCGGATATGGGCTTCTTGACCCTTCTTCACGCCCGCATCACGGGTTGGGTCAAGTCGTTCATGCTGTTGGCGTTGTCGCCCGTCGCTTACCTGCTTGTGATTATGGCCTGGTACGGCGTCAACTTTATCCTTGCGACAGGTCTGCATTCCTATGGTTTTTCAAGCGGCGGAGCTTTGATGGTGGGGATTTTTGTGGGCTTGCAACTTTTGATCTTTGCCTTGGCCTTGACGAAGTTCTTCATGAGCCCCCGGCCGGCGATCTAACCTGCCAAAATGCGCGCCAAGTCCTTGTTGTTCTGGCTATTTCGGCCATTCTGTTGATGACGTTAGCGGAAATGTATTCGAAGCAAACCAAGACAATGACGTCTCTCACGCAAAAGTTAGCAGAGTCCGACTTTCAACAACAAATGATTCGGGCCTTTGCGGATGGCAAAGTCTGTACGTCTTTATTTGCCGGCCTGACCTTTGATGCCACCAATGCCGTTGCGGGAAATCCCAATCAACCTAAGATCTATTTGACAAACTCCACCATTCCAATCAGCACGCTCCCCTCGGCACCCCCTTTGGCGGTGGTGAATAAGCCAGTCTCCCCGCTGTCGCCAAATTTGATCGTGGCTGCCGCAAAAGGCCTTGAATTGGCCAACATTGCCGGTACCTACAGCGGCGGGAACGGTATTTACAGCGCCACTTTTAACGTGAATTTTGATGATACGAAACTGGCCTCAGCTGTCGCGCCGGCATCCGTGCAGATTCGCTTTTCGACAACCGGGACCATGGCGACCCAGACCATTGTTCAATGTATCGTGGGTACGCCGCCCACAGATGGAGTCCCCTGCGGCGCCACCAAAGAGGGAGTCAGCCAGGGTGGATATTGTTGGTACTTTTTCCACCCCAGCTGCACCAACGGCTGTGCAACCCACGGAGGAACCAATGATGATGCCACCATCAATTATGCTGGATCGGGAGGGACGCTTGAAAACTGTAGAAAAGTCCTGCTCGCCGCGGGATGGATGAGGACTCAGCTGGCTTACTCTGATGCCGGTTGCTATTATTATGACGGGTATATTAACCCTACTCTTGCAAAGACGGGTGCTGGCTGTGGGGTTTTAGTGTATGTTAACACCGGTCCTGGGACAGCTCCATGGTCTCAAGCTATTCGTTGTACTGACCCCGCGACGAACATGGATGCCTTTCCAGGAGGGCAAGGCGCCCCCACATGGAGGGCCTGCGCGTGCAACAATTAGAGCGCATTTAAGAAGGTATGACGTCCTGATTGATTGAGGAGCTGACAGTCAGCAGTTCAGTTGCCAGCCACGGTTTGGAGCGACGGAATCAGATTCAGTTCGGTTTTCAGTTTGCATTGGCAAGGCAATATGCTCGAGGATTTTCAAGCCTTTCAACTGTCTAACCTGCATTGGTCTCTTGCCACGCGCTTCTTGTTCGTTCATTTGAACGCGCCATAGTCTGAAAACGCATCGAGCGCCGCTCCCAGCATTTCGTCATTAAACATGGCCACCTGCCTCATCGGCTATCGAAACTACGAGGTCAATTCCCAACTAAGCAATTTACCCGAGAAAACAAATACTTAAGTAATTACTTGACTTTTTTCCTCGTTCATTCGACACTTAAGTTGTTCCTTAAGTATTAAAGGAGGCCCAAATGGATGATCTGAAGCTCGCTCTTCACACATTTACAATCGAGAAACATTTTCCCCACTCGCCAGAAAAAGTATTCGATGCTTTTCGAGACCCTGTTAAAAAGCGCCGCTGGATGGGGGATGAGAATACAGCCGCTAAGAAATATCATGGTGAAAGTTTTGAAATCATCAGTTTCGAAATGAATTTCAAGGTGGACGAGTTTGAACGGTGGAGATTCCGAGTTCCTGGCGGCGAGATCATGCGAAACGATGCCCGCTTTCATCTGATTGTTCCCAACAATCTGATTGATCTTCCCCCCAAAAAGTGGACACGGTTTAGGAAGCATTGCTAATGTCTCTTCGGTAGCTAAAAAAATTC
>PSRN01000086.1 GCA_003176075.1 Bdellovibrio sp. | reverse complement strand
TGAGATCGGACCAACACCGCTCCCCGTTCCGAAATTGTCGCCGAAATTCCAATCGGCGGAAATCACGGTGACTCCCGGGGGTACGGACAACGAATAATTTGCCGGCACTCCCAACATCACGAACTGAGGAACGCTGAGAGAGATTCCGTCAACCACCGAACTTTCGAGCATGACGGCATCGAACCTGAGCGCATTCGAATTGGAATGAGAGTTCGACGAACTTTGACAAGCCGACAGTACGAACCCTAAAGCAACGAGCGATATCCCTATCTTTGTTGTTCTCATACGACCCATTGAATCCTCCTTAAGCCCTGCGTCCAGCTTCCACCCGCAAACTGAATTTGGAAAGTAAACTCAAGCGCTTGCGTCGAAATGAAATGACTTGCTGTCAACGGCGTAATCGGTTTTTCGAACATTCTTTTAATTGCACGGAAAGTGTCAAACTTGTGGGTAGATTGACGACGGCCCCGAGGTCGCCCTAGCGAAGAATTGTGCGGAACTACCTTTTTTACTCTACGGGCAAATTGCGCCCGAGGAAGAATCAAGGAGTAATTGAAAAACCAGAACCCGCCGTCCACCGTATCCCCCGTGTCCACCACTGACGTCTCAATATGAAAACAGATGAACCGCGCGCTCACATCCGTGGTGATGTTTTCACAAATGGTTCTTGCTGGCTTGTTCAGACCGCCGTTCAAGTTTTAGTCATGACCATGTTTTTGGGAAATCTCAAAATTGGAGAGACAATCTAACATCTTGAGAATTCAATCGGCGACCGAGGTCGCTGGAATGCATGCCCGCCGTGACCTTCCATCGAAATTTAAGCCCCAGCTAACCAGCACTTGTTTTGCAGTTGAAATGAGACGAGCGGGGGGAAGACATGTTTGCAAGCGCAACAAAATGCTGTGAAAGAAACGCGTCGGTTTTGCTCGTGGCCGGAATATTAACCGGAATATTAACCGGATGCGGGGGGACCTCTACCAACAGCGGTCTTTCGCCCATGCCAGCAATACAAAATGGATCCCTGTCATCACAAACCATGCCGACGCCCACGCCCAGCTCCACGCCGGTCGGCACGGCCACTCCGGTCGCCACTCCCAGATCCACGCCCACGCCCGGCTCCACACCAGCCGCCACGGCCACGCCCACGCCTACGCCGGTCGCCACGCCCACTCCCACGCCCACTGCCACGCCCACTGCCAGCTCCAGCTCGCCTCCGGGGCTGACTGTCACTTCCACTTCCGTGGCCCTCGACATCCCAGCCAAACTTCAGTGGGAGGCCAATTACGGCTATTGCGGAGAACTCTCGTTTATTTCAGCTGGCCTCTATTTCGGCCAATACCTTTCACAATATGATGCGCGAGCGTTAGCCACCCCAGGTGTTTCCCAATCGAAAAGCTCGAGTCAGCTGCTCCTCGACGCCAATGAGGACACTGCGGCCACGGCAATGAAACTCAGTTATCAGATATGGCCGAAGAACGGTGACCCGAATGCCTTTTTGCTATGGGCGAAGAATCACATGCTGGCCAACCACGTCGTTATTTTTGGACTATCCGAAAACTACAATGTGTTTCCCGGGGACTCACCGGGCGGAAACTATGATCATATTGTTCCGTTCACTGGCTTTTCCTCTTCGGGTCCCATTACCAGCCAAACGGTCTCCAGCTCCGATGTCGTAACATTCAATGACCTGGGTGATGATGTGCAAACCGGCGTGAATCCTGCGTCCGCGGCAATCATCTTTAAGTACATGATATCAAATTTCATCTTGGCGCGCGCGCAGGTCCCCGCTCAGCAGCCTTACTTTTTGAGCAACAATGAAGAATCAGGGATCGCCATATTGGGGGTTGCTGATCCGAACAAGGAAACGCTGCCAGTGCAGATCAAGACCAACAATGATCGGGAATTGCAAGAAATGGTTGACGGCTCAAGCACGCGTCCCGCCGCCACGTCGATCACTTTGACGATTACGGTGTTTAATCTCATTCCAGGGATAAAATACAACTTGTATAAATATACCAGTTTCACCAACGTCCCAACAACGGGCTTCAATGCGGCGGCAGGAAACGCGGCCTCGGTGACGAACATCAATATTACTTCCGGATCAACCTACACAACCACGGCGACAATAATGTCCAACGAAATGGCTATTTACCGAGCCGTTCCCGCATCTGGACCATGAACGATGAATTGAGCAGGCTGCCCTTTCATCTTGATCAAGCTCGATCCGGTTTTTTTACACTTACTGGCCCGGTCAAGTAAACCAAACACATGAAGCGAATCAAGCAGATCAAGCCAACCAAGCGACTCAAGTGATGAAAGTCAAAAAGTCGCCATTTCGGAGATGGTTCCGCGAGGCCTGGGCTAGTGACGTTTTTTGTGACTGACCAAGCTGTTTACGGATCGTGGAAGAAATGCAACCTTTGGCTGCTCTTGCGCCTTCGCTTTAGCTTGAACTCAATTCAGCGTCGTGACGGTTTCACTTCAATCTGAGTCTTAATTTTTCTGCAGACGAAATTGAAAAGTAAATTGACGACGAACTCTTTGTCATCCGGTAGAAAAGTTCCATGGGGAAAAGTTTGTTTTCTTCGCCTGCTTGTGTTTTTTCAGCTCTCAATTTAAGAATTAAAACCCAGAAGAAAGAAACTTTCAGGGTCAGGAGCGGGCAATGACGTACAAGAAAATTACCCAGTTTTTCGCCAATCTGATTTATGCCAAGCGGACCAATAAAAGTTCATCGTTAATCCGTTTCTTTATGGCTGTTATATGCGTGATACTTAACCCGTGTGCTTCATGGTCACAGGCGCTTAATTGCGGAAAGCCTAAATTTACCGATGATACTTTTCTTCACAAAGCCAACCTAGAGATAAACGTCAACGGCAATATTATTTATGTCCTCGGAAGGAGACATCCTCGTGGAAATATGAAGGATATAACTGAATCTTACCTCAAGGTGAGAGAAAGTTTTCGGCAAAACGACTGCAATGGAGTCGCTAATGCAATCTCAAGAGTATTTCGTAATCGACGAAATGACCTCGATCTAAATCAAGCCAATCTCAACGATTTGAAACGAGTGGTTGAAAAATATAAATTTAGAATAATCGGCAGCGAGAGTTCGCCGGAAGAAAATGAAAGGTTAGAAAATCTGATCCCTCAAGCGGATATGGACACTCTAATTGAGGGGTGTCCAGGGGCCAAAAAAACCTTGAAAGACCTATATCTCGTATCTCCCGGGCCTGAATTTTTCTACGCCTTTGAACACCGGAACATAACAATCAAGCCGCTGGAGAAATGGAGTTTGAAAAAGCCGGCGCTGGAAATTCAAAATGATGACACGGAAGATTTTGACCTTAGTACGCTATCCGACGCCGCTTTAGCTCGCTATAATGAGTTTTATGAATATCATTATTATCATCCCAACGCACCAGATGATGATAAATGGAATGCCATCAATGAAGAGCGAGATCCTGTCAAAAAGGAAAAACTAAAGCTCTTACTACCTCGTTTGGCAGTGACGTTAAAATACAGCGCTCTTAGAGACAAGTACATCACAAGCCAAGCCATCCAATTGAGCAAATCAATTGGAATCTTAGTGGGCTATGGGCACGCAAAGCGCTTAAAAGCTGCCTTTGACCTTGCATGTAAGAATGGTCTTGGTTCAATCGAGCTAGGGGAAGAAGACGAGCTAAAGCAAGGGCAAGAGCAATGGGAAGAGTAAACCAACCATTTGTCTCGTATTGAAACAGTCTCCTAAAAACTGAGGTAGTTTTACCGCAAAGGCTCGAATCGAGGCGCTTCTCCGTGTTATTTTGAAAGCTCTGGGAGCACTTCATGAAACTCGAAATTGCATCGGCCATGGGAATCTTTCTTGCAGTCTTATTGAACGCCAGCGATGCAACAGCTAAATTACCTCCACAAAATCAGGCAGAGGCAAAGCAATTTACGGATAGTGCACAGGCAGACGTGAACCGGGCTGTAAACAAAGCCAATCTGCAAACAAATAGCGGCCGAGCTGCCGCCAGCCAAGCTGCTGCATCTTCTGCGCCAGGTAATGGACATTTAGGTAGTGTGAATCTTGCTGGAGCCGCTGCGCAGGAGGCGCAAAAGGCAAGTCAGGAGCGAATTAACGGTCTTCATGAGTCCATAAACGATATCAATTCACAACAGCGGGACTTAGAAGCCACGCTTAAAGCCACTGAAGATAATCATGCCGCGGCCGTAAGGGCCTACAACGATTGCCTCGCCTATGCAGGCAGTAACTGCCTAGAGGTCGATGAGAATGGTTACAAAGGTGCAGTGGCGGCGATTCAGAAACAAGGTTCTGATTTTACCGCACAGATAGCGGACCTCAACAACCAAATCTCAGTTGAGCAGTTGAGGCAAGATTTTTACAGTCAAACACAAAGCCAAATCCAAGCCCAAACCGAAGCAATCTACGGTACAGATTTTTCAAGCTGTACTGGCAGAGGCGGCAACTGCGCCCAAGGAGCCCTTTACGCGGTCCCTCAACAACTGCCGCAATTCCCAAGTCAGGATGCTCAGGTGGACGATGGTCGAAGTTTGCCGGGCGTCGACGCCAAGCCAGAACCACTCAAGCAGCCTGGAGCGACCGACCCCAAGGATTCAGGAACTGATAGGTCACCCGGAAAATCCAGGGGCGCCGGAGGTGGCGCCGGTGGCGGTGGCGGTGGCGGTGGAGGCTCCGCCAAGAACGATTCCCCAAGCAGCAGCTCCCCCAGCAAGTCCGCCGGCAGTGGCAGCGGGATGCTTGATGGTCTTAAGTCACTTTTAGGTCTTAATAGTAACAACAACTCTCAGCCCACAAACTCTGCAGCGGCACCGGCCGCGAATTCTGCCACCGCAAATTCCGACAATTGTGCCGCGTTCCCCAATTCTCCTGACTGCGCGAAACAACGAAATCCCGATCGCCCCAACCCAGCGCAAGTGGCGGAAGACCCAAATTCCAAATCACAAGCCGCTGACTCAGCAAATCCTTCAGCTTCCAACCCACGCAATACAAAGCTGGCTGACTCCACCGACAGTGCCTATAGTCCCGCGAAAATTAAGGAACTCAATCTGGGCCAGGGAAGTGGAAGCGCAAGCGCAAACGCCAACCTTTACGGGCAAAATATGGGGCGCGCGGCGACCGGACCCGACCCAGCGCAATCATCCTACGTGGCTCCAAATGGCCCCAAATCGCACGTGAATAGAGGGACCTACACGGCTCAGGGAGATCCCACCCAAACTGCATCAGCCAGAAATGGATACGGAACCGCTGCTCCCGGCGCTGCCAATGGCCGAAGCGGCATTGCTTTGGGCCGAACGAACACTGCTTTTTTGACTGACCCCAAGATCAGGTCCGCTGAGATCCGTCGTCGCCTGGCTGCTTCCGCCGGCGCCATGAGAATGGCTGATTTGGAATCCAAACGAATGGGAAATTACCAGCGCTCCCCTGCCGGAGCGATGAAGGTCGTGGGACCCGATGGAATTACGGATCCCTACCATGATTGCTGGGGCAAAGTGAACGCCGGCTATCACAGGCTTTTTGGTCACTGATCGTTGGCCGACGAGCCCGCATCAACTTCGCAATATTTAATGTGTTGAAAAAACGATGTTGATTAGTCCATTCGAATCAGAAATGATAAATGAAGAGGGGAAATACCAGTGAGACTTTTTCTGTTAGTCATTCTTTCTTTGTCGTTGAGCTTGGAAGGCTTTTGCCGCAAGAAACGGAAGAGTCAGCTGGTCTCGGCGGTGGAAAATATCATCACTGCACCTCCCCAGGATGGCGAGGTCTGCTTTAGCCCCGACGAACACTGTGACATCAAGTTAACCAAATTCATCGAATCGGCCCACACGAGTTTGGACATTGCCATTTACGATATCAATCTTGAGCAGCTTGTCCATCAGATCATTCTTCAGTCAAAGAAGATGCCTGTCCGCGTTCTGGTCGACAAACGCCAAACCAAGGAAAGAAACTCCTTGGTTGATCTTCTGGTGAAAGCTGAGGTGCCGGTGCGCTTCGGGCATCAGCGGGGAATCATGCACAACAAGTTTGCCGTCGTGGACGGAAAAATGATTGAGACCGGTTCGTTCAATTTCACCAATCACGCCACTGAAGCCAACAGCGAAAATCAGATTTATCTTTCCACGCCGGCGATCGTGGGCCGCTATCAAGATCGATTCAACAAGATCTGGAACGATGGTAAACCAGCCAGTCTCAAAGTTCTCGCAAGCCAGTAGTCTGCCAAAGAAATTGTAAAATCTGAAGGCGGCCGTGAATAAGCCGCTGGATTGGCAGGGTTCAAGATTTGCACGAAGCCTCGAGGCGGACGGGTTGGCAAGCATAGGAAATAAAACAAGGTTGTTAAGCCTTACGCATGAAGCTGAGAAAGTAGGCGATTGGGATTATGCTATCGAACTTTATGCCGCTGCTGGAGACTATACAAAAGCATTGGACTCCCTTGTTGCTTCGCAACCGCCAAGTAGCAGCGATGCCGAATCGCCACCTTCCGGCGGCAACGATGAGCCAGCATCTTTCTTAATTTCCAAAAACTTTTCCACATTCGATGAGGCGTCAAAAACAGTTATTGTCCCGCCAAAGGCCGTTGATAAAGCCGGAGAAGCTCGCCCTCAAGCTTTCCGACTTTTGCAACTTGGGAAAAAAGATCCAGGATCATTCCCCAGCCCTGATTCATGCCATCGACGGCCTTCCCGAGTGTCTCGACGTGCCGGTGCTCGAATTTGAC
>PSRN01000053.1 GCA_003176075.1 Bdellovibrio sp. | reverse complement strand
CCCGCCAGCAAATTGACACCACCCCTTCGCAGCTTTCGCGCTGAGCTGCCCGTCAAAATAAAAATCCATCGCCGGGATTCAATTAAGCGATGGACCTCGTCCAAAAGTGCCGGCACCTTTTGAACCTCATCAATGACCACGGTTGTAGTTTTGGCAGGGATTAGGGATTCCAAGCGGTGAGGGTTTCCGAGAAGAATCCGATAGGTTTCAGCATTCAACAGATCGACAAAGAAGGCATTCGAATAATGCGCCTTGAGCCAGGTCGTTTTGCCGGTTCCCCGCGGTCCAAATAAGAAAAAACTCTTATTTTTCAGGGGCTTATAATTTCGTGGATACATGATTCGTTTTTGCATAAAAAAGGGAGTTTAGCAACCGTAATTTTCAGAGCTGTTGAACATGACCTACGGGCAAGCCAAACTTAAACTGAACAAGGAAAAAGACAATGAGATGGAGCAGGTGATTCCCAAAGTTCAGAGCCCGCCTGAGACCAAGACCCGCCCAATAAAATCGATCTTGCCGTTGATATCGTTGAGTTCAAGAATCTCCTGCTGCAAATCAGCGTCTTTCACCAAATAGCTCACGGCGGCCCCCACGACTTCAATGGGGCCTCTCAACGTATTCACGAATTGATCCTGGATTTGTTGATCTTGAATGTGGGTACCAATCCAACGAACAAGCAGGCGCTGGAGGTTCAAGTAAGCAATGGCATGGCTGGCTTCCAGCTCGGTCTTTTCCTCCACCCTTCGCCCTTCAACGACCAAATAAGGACGCCGGTCATCAACAATCGGTCCCAGCCTGGCTTTTCCCTCGCAGGGGATCAGAATCAGCATGCTTCCATCCATGCGCTGTTCGAGAACTTCGGGATAACCAAAGCCAACGACTTCGCGAAGAAAAGGAACAGACATTCCATTTTCCGTCTTGATCTCCAGCTCCGGCTGTTCGCCGAAACCGACGGCAATCGGCGTATTTTCATCCAGCGAATCGCGGACCATACGGAGATATCTTGGTTCGTACACATTGAGAGGCTTTGAACTGCCCGGATGTAAAAGACTTTGTCCCAAGGGAAAGACAAAAAGCTTCATCTCTTTCAATGATAACTTGTTTGTCTTTTTCCGGGGTAAAAAATCGCGGGTCAAAAGCGGTGTGGTCTTGGTTCTTCTTGGTCGTCTCATTTTGAACTAAGGGTCACCCCGGTTTGGACCCCGTCAAGACTTGTGTCCAAGACTCCACCGGACTAAAGTGATCTGCGGAGGTGCTGAAGCCAGCGTGGGCGGCGAAGCCGCCACGGGTACTTGTGGCGAAGGCACCGACTTGGGAAATGCGGAGGTGCTGAAGGCACCGACTTGGACACTCACACAGGAGAAATCTTATGAATAGAAAGCAAAAGCGGGCACCGTGGCTGGTCGGGGTAATTCTGGTGCTGGGGTTGTGTCCGATTCTTTCGTCCTGGGGAAAGACGACAGGCACGGAGGTGAAGCAAAAGACTCAGGACGCTGCCAACACCGCCATCGAATATACTAAGGAGCAACGTGACGCCTTTATCCAAACAATGGATAACCACCTCAACACGGCAAGAAATCAGCTCAAACAGCTGCAAGAGACGGCCACGAATGTGACAACCTCACAGGTCAATGAGATTGAAAGGCAGCAAAAGTCGTTTGAAGCGGAACTCAAGCGCCTGAAAGGGTCCTCGGGTCAGGCCTGGTCGAAGCTCCAGAGCGGTGTATCCAACGCCTGGGAGCAACTTGAAAAGTCTTTCTCGGACGCGCGCAAAGAGCTGACAAAATAAAAGGTCCATCATCGTGATGTATCGCCCGGCCAGAGTCCTGATCGTCGCGCTTTGTTTTATTACACTTTTCGTGGCGACCTTCTTTCCCTTGAATTCCGACGACCTTTTTATGTATCTCGCCCTGGGGCGGAGACTTCTTGATGGAGGACTTCCCTCTTCCGACCCCTTTCTTCTGTTGGGCTCAAATACACCTTGGCATGTCAGCCATGAGTGGGGCGCTTATGTGTACTATTTTTTCATTTACCAAGTCGGAGGCTTCACCGCTCTGATTGCCATGAACGCGCTGCTGCTGACCGGGATGGGTTTTTTAGCCGCCCTTCCAGCCATTCGGCAAAAAAACTTCCTCCCTCTGCTGGTTCTTCCGCCGGCCGTCTATGCTGGCAGCCTGCGCTTTTCACCGAAGGCTTCCATTTTTTCTGATTTCTTCACGCTGCTGCTGGTGGTTCTTTCACCGCGCCAATTGCCATGCCGATCGCCGCGTCTTTGGCGGCTGGTTGCTCCCGTCTTCTTTGTCTTGTGGGCCAACCTCCATCCCGGCTTTCTCTTTGGACTGGGAATCCTCGGACTGATGGTTCTTGATCGAATTCTTCAGCGCGACTGGATTGGCGCCAAGATCCTTGGACAAAGTCTCGCCTTGTCGCTGCTCGCTTGCCTGTTCAATCCCCTGGGCCCCGAGGGTTTTCTGTACCCCCTTCAACGGGTTCTCAGCCCGGACTGGGCCATCTTTCGCGATCATTTTCTCGAATGGATGCCCACCTTCGTTCCTGGCTCCCTGCAGGTCGCCGAGGTGTGGGCCTTGCTCTGGGTCTGGCTGATCACGGCCTTGGTTCTGATGGTCAATTTGATATTCAAGGGCTGGAAGGAAAAACCTTTTCTTGATCTGGTGTTTTTCGCCTTTTTTGTTTTTCTGGGCAGCAACGCCGTCCGTTTCATGCTGCTTTCCTCGCTTGTCTCATTTGCCCTTTTCTGCCGTCAGCTGGTTCAACTTCCTGCCCTGCAAAACGTGGGTTCATCGGCTGCCGCCGGGGGAGCGGCCGGTCTGTTGCAGCTGGCGTTGCTCACCAGCATTCTCACTTTCGGCTATCCCACCTATGTGGGGCCAATGCATCCGGGTTTTGGGATCAGTCAGTCCGCCTTGCCTGAGCTCGCCGCTGATTTTTTGGAATCACATCCCTTTCCCGGCAACATTTTCAACGAAACGGATTGGGGATCCTACCTGGCCTGGCGCTGGGATGGGACGCGAAAAGTCTTTTACCATGGACATATTGACGATCCGTCTTTTTTGCAGCGTGAATTTTTGGCGGCTTACCGGACTCCCGAGGAGTTTGAAAACCTGGTTCGCACCAACAACATCGGCGTTTTTCTTTTACGGCAACGGAATCTTGTCGACGGCGGCCCCATGGCCATGCAGAATTTGATCGCGGCCATGCGACGGGGTCTTTGGCGAATGGTCTACCAGGATGACCTGGCCGTCATCGTGATCCGGCAGCCAACAACGGAGGCTCATTGAGGTTTACTAAGAGCGTCTCAGCGACCCTCAATCACCCACTCACCAGACTGATAGCTGGCCTTGACTAATTATCAGTATGGTGAGAACCATTTCAGATGCGCTCCCGGCTGGCGCTTGGCACATAGAAAAAGTTTCATCACATCATGATCCAGTGGAAACCCGTCGGCGTTCCTGCTAGCATGCGTCGCAGCATTAACTAGGAGGCCCATGAAAAACCCAGGAAGATCGCCAGTTTCACTCCTTCTCTTGCTGATTGTTACATTTGGCCATGCAGTGAGGGGTGAGGAAATCCCGGCCCCAGCCCCGGTCCCACAGGCAGTGGCCCAGGCAGACGCAAAGACGAAAGAAATTATGAAAATGATCACGAATCGTCCTGAGGCGCTCGAATCCCTACTCGATCAATTGGACGAGCCCGGTCGCCTGCAAGTCATCGGTGAACTCCGCAATGCCATTGTTTCGAGTCGAGCAAAAATTGATTCCCTCGCCATAAAAATAGAGCAAGGAGACTATGAAACGAGACAGGCACTTAAGAGCCTGCGAAACGCTTCACGCTCGACTGCGAAATTAGGACTTCTAGTGGTGGGTTCGTGGGCAGCGCTTACCTTGGCTTACGAACGCCATCTTAAGCTTGAATCGAAGCAAAGACTTAATCAAGCCGAACGGGAGCTTAGCAGCTACCTTACGGATTCTAAGGCCGCAAAACATGCGAAAGACGCGGGTATTTCGAATTCCGACCAGATCAAAGAACACATCTTGCGCGAATACGAAGCCGCACAGCAAAAAGGCTTCAACCCAGAAACGGCCAGCGATTACCTCACTGTTGGCGAGAAAATAAGGCGTCTAGATGGAATGCTTGCACCAAACTCGTTGGAAAGAAAACTCTCCCAAAACGAGTTTAAGAAGGTTTTTCTCAGGTACTTTTCCAGGAGCTTCAGGCAAACTGAGGCCTACAAATGGAATGTATTTGGCAGCGAAAAGGTCTATCCATTTCAACTGTCTTCTTTGGAAGTTGTCCCCGCTTCGATCACGTTCGGCGCTTTGGCTGTTCTGCTGACCTCACAAGCCTGGCTGGATTTGGTGATTCCGGAGGACGGCACTGAAAAAATGGCAGAGGATCGTGAAACATTGCTGAGTCAGGTCCACATCTACCAAAAAGTCTCGAACGCCTTGATCTGGGCTTGCAATGCTACCGAAATGCACGCGCTCCTCCAGTAAGAGACATATTTGGTTTGGCGCCAACTTTTTCAAGCTCCTCAAGATTTACTTCACCGGACATCGCTCTGTCGGCGACAAGAAAAATCTTTTCAAGAACGTTTCTTTTAAATGATTCACCAGTTCAATGAGTGTCGGACTGATAACTGGCCTTGACTCGTTATCAGTATGGTGAGAACCCTTTCAGATGGAAAGGTACCTGAAAAAAATTCTCAGAGAGGATGCACTTCACTCTCATAAGATGGCCTTTGTCAGCGGCCCCCGCCAGGTCGGCAAGACAACCATGGGAAAAAGTCTTCTCGACAGCCGGCAAAATTATTTTTCCTGGGATCGAACGAGTTTTCGCAAGGCCTGGGCGCGCTCCCCGGAAGAGGCTATTCAAGATCTCGGGAAAGGTCCCGTATTGCTTGACGAGATCCACAAAGATCGCCGTTGGAAAACTCGTTTGAAGGGGGTGTACGACAGCTTGGGGGATCGCCTCGAGATCATCGTGACCGGCAGTGCGCGTTTGGATCTTTTTCGCAAGGGATCGGACAGCCTTCTTGGACGCTATATCCCCTATCGGCTTCATCCTTTTTCAGTGGCGGAATCAAGTGATCCTCCGACTCCTGAAGAGCTCTTGCAGCGTTCAACGGTCAACTATCGGTGGGAAGACCTGATCGCTTTGGGCGGATTTCCAGAACCCCTGCTGGGCAGTCACCAGCGAAAGGCGGAAAGGTGGAGCAGGCTGAGGCTGGATCGCCTGGCTTTTGAGGATACTCGGGATATCAAGACGCTCAGCGATCTGAACGCTTTCCGGCTCCTCCTGGACCTGATTCCCGAAAAGATTGGGTCCTTGTTTTCCTTCAATTCTCTGCGCGAGGATGTCGGCGTGGCCTATGCGACCGTGCGCGACTGGGTCATGGTTGCCGAAGCGCTATACTTTGGATTTTTTGTGCGACCCTATTCACGAGGAGTTCGACGGGCGATCCGAGCTGAACCGAAATTTTATCTCTATGACATTCTGCAAATCCCTCAGATTGAAAGAGCCAAAAGACTTGAGAATTTAACGGCCCTTCACTTACTGAAAGCCTGCCAATATTGGACCGACAGTGGCCAGGGTTTGTATGAACTCCATTTTGTCAGAGACAAGGAACGGCGGGAGGTTGATTTTCTGGTCACGCGGGAAAGAAAACCCTGGGTGTTGATTGAATGCAAGTCAAACAGCAAGAGTCCTTCAAGTCGACTGGCTCATTTTGCCGAAGAGTTGAAATGCAGTTTGAACTACCAGTTGGTTGAGGGTTCAGGCATTGACCGGCTTTTCCCGGCACAAAACATTCGTATTGTAGATTACGAGAAGTTCTTTTCGGGTTGGGTGTGAGCTAAGGGCCCTTAAACCGGCCGAACCTTTCGCGTCGCCTGCACCAAGCTCTCATACTCAAGAGCCAATTTCGCCAGAACGGTGCGCCCCAAAGCCTCGGCGGGAATGCCAAAATCCTCGAGCGAACACGTGGCCACCGGGGTTCCTTCATTGGAGATATTGACGGCAAAGTGAATCAGCTGTGACACGGTGGAGGAAGTGGCAATCGAGATGCTGAGCTTGCGGTCCTCGCCCCGGTAAAGATCGTCGCCCTCGCGCCAAAGCCCCGCCGCTCTCCCCGTCATATCTTCGATGGTGGAGCGAATAATCTCGGCCAAAAGCCGCTGCAAACAAACAGCCGAAAAAAGTTCCCGGTCAAATATTTCAACAATAAAGTGGAGCATTTGTGATCCACGAATGGCGCTGCCCGCGCGCAGATCTTCCAAATCGACCATTTCGCTGGGAGACACGTCACAAGGCCCGCAAAAGCCGATGCACGAGGAGCCCAGGAGACCGAAATTGCGGTAGGAAAAAAGCGGCGAAAGTTGCGACCCATCATACTTCATCGGCTGCTCAATCCATTGTGTGAGCAGACTGTCATTTCGACTGGCGGTCAAGCTGGCCATGGGATCTCCAAGGCCGCGAAGGCGCGCCGGGTCCGCTGGCAAGATTCGCAGCTTCCACACCACCTCTCACCCGATAAATAGCAGGGCCATATCAATGCAAAATCAACTCCGAGCGAAATTCCTTTTTTAACTATTTCAATTTTGTTCAATCGGACGGTCGAGCAAGCCGCCTTCACTTTATTGGCGGTGGAAAATGAAAAGCTATTTGTTAATGCGTGCAAAAATTCATTTGAATTATCTGGAAATGTGGCCGCTTCTTCCGCGTTGAACCCCGGAACCACCCATTGGGCCCCCAGCGATTCGGCAAAACCCGCCGCGATGTTCATCAGGATGCCGTTACGGTTGGGAACCCAAACGGAGCGCGCCGTGTTTCGTGAGATCGCCAGGTCATCGATGGCCACCTCAGTTGCGCGCGGAATTTGCGATTTTTCATCGATCAGACTGGAAGTTCCCCACTCGCGCACAAAAGGGATCTGCAAAATCCGGTGGGGAATTCCCAGCGTGTCACATATTCTCTTCGCCGAGCGAAGTTCTGCCGCTGCCGCCTTTTGGCCATAATCAAAGGTCAGCGCCAAAACCACCTGGGTGGATACTCTCGCATCATAGAGATTGACGGTTGAATCGAGTCCCCCACTCAAAAGAACGACGGACTTTTCCATGGTGTCTCCGCTCTGGTGTCTCCGCCTTGTTAGGTAGAATTTAATTAGATCTCGTTACTCAGATCTCGCGTAACAATCTGAAACTGATAATTCTACGAAAATCATTGATCCGCAACCTCTCAAGCAACTGGGGCATTTCAAACTTTCCCGTTGCTTTGTTTATTTTACATTGTCCACTTGAAGTTGACGCCGGCGTGGCTGCAATGGTTGATCTTCACCGACATGAAATGATCTTCACCGACAGTTGAAACCCTAATAAATCGAAACATCAACTTTTAGTCTGTACCAACAATGGCTTGGGCACGAACGCCTGGGTCGGAGTCCCTGCGCAAATTGATCAAGGCTGATCTTGCGGCCGGTACAGTCGTCCTCTCTAACGCGACGGCAGCAATATATCTATCCAGCGGATTCGAAGATTTAAGCATTTCCAACAATTTGGAAACGGCAATTGGAGAAGTGGTGCCTTTGAGTGCACCAGCCGCTCCCAATCTCAAATCGCGATTACTACTATGCAGGAGGGGAATCAATTTGGTTACGAACTGGACGTCATTTTTCCAGTTTCCAGCCACGTCAATCACAGCATCGGAGAATGGGTTTCCAGAAGCGAGGTTTTCGGATCGCGATAGGGCATTTAACGCAAGCCTCTTAAAACCTTCAATTTTCCGTATTTCAACGAGGATTTTCTTCGCCTCCGGACTCTCGAGGTCAGAATAATACCTTTCGTTGCCGAGAAGATTTAGGACCTGATCGTGAGTCGCCTCAAGAATGTTATCGGATGTATTCGAACGGGCATTGTGAGAAGG
>PSRN01000208.1 GCA_003176075.1 Bdellovibrio sp. | reverse complement strand
CGCCAAGGAAATGGAAAAAATCACCGGTGGCATGAGTATCCCCGGGATGTTTTAATGCTTCACATTCAGGCCCTGGAAAGGCTGGTTCAGGAACTGGCGCGACTGCCGGGCATCGGTCCGAAATCGGCTCAGCGCCTGGCGTACTTTATCGTTAAGTCGCCTCGGGACTATTCCGTGCATCTGGCCGAGGCGTTGGCGAGAGTCCGGGAGGAAGTTCACGATTGTCCCCAGTGCTTCAATTTGACGGACGCCGATCTTTGCCGTTTCTGTGCCGATCCGGGCCGCTCCGATGACCTCCTGTGTGTGGTGGAGGAACCCTCGGACATTCTTCGCATTGAAGGATCCGGCGCCTTTCGCGGTCGCTATCATGTTCTGCGCGGAGTGATTTCTCCCCTGGACGGGGTGGGGCCGGAAGATTTGAAGATCAACGAGCTGGTGGGGCGAATCAATCAAGGCCTGGTGCGTGAAGTGATCATGGCCCTCGACGCCGATCTGGAGGGCGATACCACCGTCCTCTATTTGAGCAAAATCTTGTGTGAAAAGGGGATTCGACTGAGCCGAATTGCGCATGGTGTACCCATCGGAAGTGATATAGAATACATTGATGATCGAACCATGGGCCGCGCTCTCGAAAATCGAGTGGAGATTTGATGTCGTTCTTTAACCACAATGCCAAAGAGATTCATTGCAAGATCGTGTATTACGGCCCCTCCCTGGGTGGGAAAACCACCAACATTCAATGGATCTACCAGCACACGGCCCAAGATCAGAAATCAAAGTTGGCCGTATTAAACACGGACGTGGAGCGAACCCTTTTTTTTGATTTTCTCCCCTTAAACATCGGCGAAATCCGCGGCTACCGAACCCGCTTTCATCTTTATTCAGTGCCTGGCCAGATTGTCTATGATGCCTCACGGAAGCTGATTCTGAAGGGCTTGGACGGCGTCGTTTTTGTGGCGGATTCGCAAATGGAACGGATGGAGGAGAACGTTGAGTCCTTGCGCAACCTCGAGCGGAATTTGGAATCGCAAGGCTACAACATCCGCGAAATCCCGCTCGTCATTCAATACAACAAGCGGGATCTCCCCAACGCGGCGTCGATGCGCGAGTTGAGAACCCATTTGAACTTGTACAACTCCCCTGAATTCGAGGCGACGGCTTCAGAAGGAAAGGGTGTGACCGAATCGTTAAAAATTATTTCCAAGTCGATCATTAATGTCCTTAAGGGAGGAACAACGATCTAGGGAGAGACTCAATCAAGTGAAACTGAACATTGTCGATGAAATTAAAGCGCTCAAAGAGGAAATGAAGGTTCAGATCCTCGCTCATTATTACGAATCCCCGGAAATTCAGGATCTGGCCGATACGGTGGGCGACAGCTATGTTCTGGCGAGGGCCGGGCAACTTTCCGAATCGACCCACATCCTTCTCGCTGGGGTTGTGTTCATGGCTGAAAGCGTGAAGATCTTAAGCCCGGAAAAAACCGTTCTTGTGCCTGATTTGGCGGCCGGTTGTTCGTTGGTATCGGAGTCGCCGGCTGACAAATACTTGCAATGGCGCCGCCAATACCCCGATGGCATTGCCGTGACCTACATTAATTCCAGCGCCCAAGTGAAAGCCATATCCGATGTGATCGTGACCTCGAGCAATGCCAAGAAGATCGTGGCGGCGATTCCGCGTGAGCGGCCGATATTGTTCGGACCCGATCGTAATCTGGGACGCTACTTGGCCAGGGAATTGAAACGAGACATGATCATTTGGCCAGGCGCCTGCCAAGTTCATGTCCTGTTTTCGGCGCGACGGCTGTATGAAATGATGAGGGACCACCCGGATGCAGTGGTGATCGCCCATCCTGAATGCGATGAGCAGGTTTTGGCCGCCGCCAGCGTGATCGGGTCGACGTCTCGCCTGCTTGACGAAGTCACTAAGAATCCGGCGTTGAAGTTTATCGTGGGAACGGAGACTGGAATCTTCCACCAAATGAAGAGGGCCAGACCTGACGCCCTGATTCTTCAGGCGCCCACCGAGGACAAAACCTGTCAGTGCAATGATTGTCCCTATATGAAACTCAACACTCTAGAGAAAATTCGATCGGCGTTGCAATCCTTGTCGCCGAGGGTGGAGGTTCCCCTGCCGGTTCGAGAAAGGGCGTGGATCAGTTTGAGTCGCATGGTGCAAATCAGCGAGGGTCAATGCGTGCAATGGCCAGAACGATTCGAGGCTGTCGCCACCCCCCCACTTAATTAGGCGTGTGATCAAAATGCAGATTTACAGAGATATAGTTTTACCCTACCTGCAAAGAAGGCTCGTCAATATTCACTTTGAAGTCGAAACCAGGGCCGAATGGGGATCGGACAGGCCCCATTTCCGCGAGCAACTCAGTCAGGCGACTGGTCGTTTCGCGGAATTTTCAATTTCTCACGCCCGCGGACTGGGGGGCTTTGCCGCCATCGGCACCGAGTCCTGGAGCATGGTGCCGCTCGGATTTGATATTGAGGAATCGGTGCGGCTTCGTCCGGACTTGGTCGCGCGCATCGCCGTCAAACTTGATGACGCCCGTCCAGCGGGTTTGAACATGTCATTTATTTGGTCGGCAAAGGAGGCGAGCTTCAAGGCCCTTCATGGCGACGATCAGCCTTCAGTCATCACGGGAATTTCGCTGCGGCAGTGGCACGAACTGGAAAAGGGTGTTTGGGAGTTCCATTTCTATGCCGGGGAGTCGTTGTATTCCTCGGGATTTGGCGTGGTCTGGTCGGAACCGCCATACCAGTTCAGTTTGTGTTTCAGGACAAGACACTCGTAGTTCGAGCCGGTTTCCCTCAGGACACTTCGCATTTCTTGCTATTTTGAGGACTGTCGAACTCCTAGACTGAAGAAAATAGTGGGGCGATGGAATTTTTTTGCTCAACTTTGGTCGGGGACAGCCGATGAGAGGTTATCAGGTTGGTGAAAATCTCTAAGGAGAGGAAGAAAGCAAATCGTGAGGAAGAAGGAAAGCAAATCGTGAGGAAGAAGGTTGTAATGGGACGAATTGATCAGGCCAGAAGGTCCGCGCCGAGAAAAGATGTGACTCCGGTTTCTGTATCCACCGTGGCATCGCTGGAGAATTTAGCGAAAATCGCAAAGGGCGGGATGTTGACCGAAGCGTCAACGACCGGTTTTTTGCTGATCATTCCGCGGGAACACCTTGTACCTTTGGATTTGCGCCGCAATCTCAGCTTGGAGAGTTTAGTCGGGACAAAGATTCTTGTTCATCTGACCGAGCTCAATCTTGAAATCTCAGGTCGGATCGCGCGCACTCGCTTGCGTGGCAAAGCCGGCTTTGAAGTCGGCGTGGACTACTCGGACGAAGCTCCGGAGTACTGGCGCGAATGCCTGGTGGATCTTCTCCCCGCGCCAGGCGAAATCGAAGAGACATAATTATCCTTCCATAAACGGGCGAATCATCGGAAAGTAGAGATCTTCTTCGAGCGGCATGCGGATCTCCTTCGTGTCGACCTGATCGCAAAAATCAAGGTCCGCGCCGTGGATCACCGCCAGAGGTTGGCGCTCGCTGCCCTCGCCCATCATCATGACGGCGGCTGAGGCCAAGCCATCAGCAAAGTTCATTTTGGTCATTTTCAATTCGCGCCCGAAAATATCTTTGCTTCCAATCATATCGCGAACCGCCCGGAATCCCCAATAGCCCAGGGCCACGCCAGTGACGCCTTGGCGAAGTGGCGACGTGTGGGAATCGGTCAGCAGAATTCCCAAGTCATGCAAAGTCCAGCTTTCACGGAGACGGGTCCAAAGGGTTTGCGCGCTCATCTGGGGGTTTTTGGGAAAGAGAATGTAATCGCCATTCTCTGAATTGGATTCGTCAATTCCGGCAGACGCAATAAACAGGCCTTCCTTTACTGTAAGGAAGCATCCATAGCCGATCTCTCCGAGGAAGACATCGGCTTCCTGGAGAACCAGATTCGACTTACTGGTCACCTGACTCCGATGGATGCATCGGCCCTCCGCCAAACTCACGATTTTTGAGGTCACACAAAGAACCATCTTTTCTGAAATCACGGATCGGGGGACGGCATTGACGATAAAATCATGGAGATCTTGACCCCGCCGGAAGATTTCTGTTTGCAGGGGCGTGACATTGAGGCTCTTCATCGGCCCAGTAGCTCCGTCTTGGCGGGGCGCGCTTTGTGATAGGCCTCAAAGGCTTTCATATGAATCACGGGACGATGAACGCGGATCACGTCGACTCCCGCGTCACCCAGCCTCAAACTGATACCTTGGCTTTCCCAATCGCGATCTTTTGAACAATTATCGACCAAAGACTTAATAAACGACTTGCGCGAATGGCCGACCAAGAGACGAACGGGGAGTTCTTGAAACGCTTTGATGTGTTGGATGATTTCTATCGACTGGGCGGCGGTTTTTCCGAAACCAATCCCAGGGTCAAAGAGGATCCGATCCAAATGAATCCCCAGCCGGGTCAACTCGTCCAGCTTTTGAAGGGCCCAGGCCATCAAGTAAGACACGGGATTCTCGTTTGCCGGCAAAGTCGCGTCGGCTTGTGGCGGAATCGTCATACTGTGCATCAATACATATTGGCAGCTGCTTTCTTGGAGGACTTCGACCATTTGCGGATCCGCGAGACCGCTGACATCGTTGATCATGTCAGCCCCATGTTCGAGGGCCCGGCGGGCGGTGGCGGCCGAGCGGGTGTCCACGCTGATCCACGGACTGAAGAGCCGATCCCGATCCTTCAAGGCGAGGAGGACGGGCTCGATACGGCGCCATTCCTCCGTGAGGGCCACTGCCTGTGCCCCAGGCCGGGTTGATTCCCCGCCGAGATCAAAGATGTGGACGCCCGTCTCTTCCATTTCACTCAGTCGCGCCTGCCAGATGGAAGTCTCCGCCAACTCGCCGCCGTCAGAAAAGGAATCGGGCGTGAGATTCAAAATCCCCATCCACAGGGGCTGGTGGCCAGGCTGGCGGCGGGCCCGATCGAGGACTGTCTGGTTCATCATGGGCGGCAGCAGGGAGGGGCTCAGATGAGACAACGGATCGAGGACAAAACTCCGCCGGCTCATTTCGGGATGGGGAACCAGCAGGTGGGGCTCTTCGATGATTTGATCGCCAAATAGGATAAGGTCCAGGTCAATCAGCCGGGGGGCCCATCTTTTGCTCCGCAAACGTCCCATTTCAATTTCAATCTTTTGCAGAAAGGCCAAAAGATCCTCGGGCGAATCGGACCAGCGAATTTCCACGACGGCATTGTAGAAAGGGATATTCCAATCTGGCGGGGCGTCTGGAGGAAGCAGGGCTGGCACATGAAAAAGGGGCGAGACGCGAAGAATTGGAAGCTTTCGTGCCGCCGTTCGAAGATTTTGCAGGCGGTCCCCCAGATTTGATCCCAGTGAGATATAGCATTTCATAGCAAGAAATCTCCGCAACAATATTGTGAACCCGCTCGAACTTTATCCACGCAAATTGCGACTTGTGCGTCGATCGCGAATGGTCCGTCCCGGAGGATTGTGGATCGCGCGACCGCGAGAATTTCATGGGCCAGCCGCTCGATGAG
>PSRN01000266.1 GCA_003176075.1 Bdellovibrio sp. | reverse complement strand
TCAGTAGAGGCGAGGCGAACGTGTTCAGCCGAGACGGAGGCTTCTTTCTCCGTGGCAGCTGCGACAAGACTATGGTACCCAAACGAAATCGAGAAATTACACCATCGCGCAGGCGCCGAACCTTTGATCGGTCACGCCAAACAAACTGGACTTCAAAAGAGCAAGCTCAAATCGGATGTGGCAACACTCAAGGTCCCGGTCCGTCATGGGGTTCAATTTACATCAGCTTGCTCGCCACCTGACGGGAACAGCGGTGACCGGTACCTAAACACCAGGCCAAGGCCGGTGATCCAACAACCTGATCTATGGAGAGTTGAACGAAATTGGCTTCCAGTGCGGATTCTCGAATTTTGCGATAGCGACTAATCAAGAGGGGAGCCGCTTCCGGAGCCGATTTCGTTGTTTGTTTTAAAGGCAATCTATTTGGACTCAGGCTTGGATTCAGGTTGAATCTTGGAATCAGCCTGAACTCGTTCAAATACCGTGACTGAGTCTCCGCCGTTGCACCCATCACTTTTAACTCTAAAAACCAGGTTATTCTTTTCAAATGAGAAGTGCATATCAACTTCAATTGGCTGGGGGTCTTCTTGCACCGTCTTTCCCCCAGGATCCTTGCACTGGTGGGTGTAGGTGAGCTTCGCGGAAAGTTTTAAGCCCGAACCGTCTGCCGAATTTCCCGAAACGTCAGCCGAACCCTTTGACGTTGTCGGACACCCAGCGATGTTACTTTCAATAGTCACGTCCCAGCTGTTATCTTGCGAAGGTATTTTTTTGAATGTCAGTAAACTGGACTCACCCTTTTCTATCGTAGTGGTCTTCCCGGGATCATTATCACAGTACTCCGTGATCATGTTCCAAGAACCTTGCAATGAAGATTCCTGAGGTTGCAATGAAGATTCTTGAGAATGAGTGGGCGTGAAGCCGCCAACTGCGAATAGAAAAGACAAAGCACTTACAATTCTAAGACCCTTCATTTTTTGCGCATTCACTTTTTCCATTTTTTTCTTCCTTCCTTATGATTCAGTCTTTTTTGTTTTTGAGAACTATAAAAGATTCCAGTCAGTCTTTCCACTGTACGGATTTTTGACAGGGAAAAAGGAAATTGGACCGCTTGATTGAGCCCTCAAATCGAACACAGCTATCGATGGCAAAGCCTAACCGGGATGCTCCCCCCACGGGTCCTAGGGCGAGGAGGAAGCAATGATGAAAACATGTACGGGTACGAGAAATGGCAAGGGAGTGGATCCCGATCTGATCGAAAAATGCCGAGGCCGGCTTTTGACGATGAAACAAGAACTGCTGACAAGAAGTACAAACTCGCAAGCGGATTTCGTGCAGCTTGATCGGTCTTGGGCGGACGAGGCCGACATGACGGTGGTTCAAATGACCGAAGACCAGATTCTTATGTCTCAAAACCGCTTGCGAAAGCAACTTCTCGAAATTGAATCCGCCCTTGCCCGCATTGAGCGGAATGAGTTTGGCGTCTGTGAAGAGACACGTGAGCCGATTGAACGAGACAGGCTGCTGAGCATGCCGTACACACGCCTGAGTATTGAAGGCGCTGAAATTCGGGAATCAATGAAACGCAAATTCGCGCCATAATTATGTTCGCTGATATTCAATTATGCTCGGTTGTGTCTTCCATTGTGTATTCGCTTGTGTATTCCCTGTGGAAAACTCAATGGCGCGGCGTTAATTTATAGTACAAAAAAGATGCATTGGTTTTTTTTTGATGACTCCGAGTGAAGATCACTTAATTATCGCGTTCGTTTGCTATGAGGTTGAGATCGATCATGTCATCAAGGTTGAGTCTTTTCGCGGGCTTAACCTCTTAAGAGGGGGAAAGATGAGTGAATCAGAACTCGATTCTATTCGTCGTTCGCTGATATTGCAGAAGAGCCGGATTCTAAACAAGGCCGTTGAGTTTCGGGCCCGAGAAATGTCAGGATTCGAGACCACCGCCGATGAGGCCGAGAAAATATCCAATGAACTTTCGATGACTGTCTCCATTCGATTGCAAGAACACGACCGGTCCGCCCTTGTGCAGATCGAGCGTGCCTTGGGTAAAATTCATGACGGGACTTATGGTTTGTGCGAGCGCTGTAAAAGTCCAATCGGGATCCGTCGCTTGCGGGCCCGACCTTTTGCCGGACTGTGCATCGCGTGCATGGAAGAGCAAGAAGAATTGAATTCCGTTAATTAGGAATTCTTTGGTTTCCAAAGACCAAAGGTTTGGTGACTCGATGTTTTACATGGACGGCAAAATTCTGACATGGATGTCAGTCTGCCCTTCCCCTCTTCCCGACAGTCAGGACCATTTCCAGACAAAAATTTCTTAAAGGCAGGTCTGTTCAAAACCGAAAGAACGCTTGTAATCGACTCGATATCTTGTCCGCCGCGGAGGAGCGACTATGAGTTTTGATGAAAAGATTCTGGAAATCCCTGCCACACTTCCAATGCTCCCCGTCCGAGACATTGTCGTGTTTCCTTATATGATCTTGCCACTCTTCGTCGGCCGTGAAGGATCCATTCGATCGGTCGAAGAGGCTCTTTCCAAAAATAGGCTGATATTCCTTGCTTCGCAAAAAGAGATCACCGAGGACAACCCCTCCCCCGATTCCATTTACACCGTTGGAACTATCGCCATGATCATGCGGATGCGCAAACTCTCCGACGGGCGGGTCAAAATTCTTATTCAAGGGGTGGCCAAGGGACGAATTAAATCCTACGTGAAATCGACTCCCAGCTTTGAAGTGGCCGTCGAGAAAATCGAAGAACCGCAAGCGGCCGGATCGGCTGTCGAATTCGAAGCAATGATCCGCACCGCGAAGGACCAAATCGAAAAAATTATCGCGTTCGGCCGTGTCCTGCCGCCAGATATTTTGCTGGTCCTTGAAGACGTCACTGAACCGGGACGGTTGAGTGACCTCATCGCGAGCAATCTGGGAATCAAAGTCAGCGAAGCCCAAAGGGTTCTTGAAACCGCCGACCCCAAGGAACGGCTTAAGATCGTCAATGAAATCCTCGCCGCCGAACTCGAGGTCCTGCAGATGCAGAATAAAATCCGCAGCCAAGCCAAGGATGAGATGTCGAAAACTCAGCGCGAGTATTTTCTGCGCGAGCAAATGCGCGCCATCAAATCCGAACTGGGCGAGAACGATAGCCGCTCCGAGGAAATTGAAGAACTGCGGGAAAAAATCATCAAGAGTTCCATGCCCCCGGCGGTTGAGACCGAAGCCCTCAAGCAATTGGGCCGGCTGGAGCGAATGCACCCCGACGCTTCAGAAGCTTCCATGGTGAGAACTTATCTCGATTGGATGACGGATCTCCCCTGGAGCAAGAAGACAGAAGACAATCTGGATCTGATCCGCGCCAAGACCATTCTCGACGAAGACCACTATGATTTGCAAAAATCAAAAGATCGCATTCTTGAGTTTCTTGCCGTGCGCAAACTTAAAACAACGATGAAAGGACCTATTTTATGTTTTGTGGGTCCGCCAGGCGTTGGCAAGACCTCGCTTGGAAAATCCATCGCCCGCGCCATGGGTCGTGAGTATTTCCGCATTGCCCTGGGCGGGGTCAAGGATGAGGCTGAGATCCGCGGACATCGCCGCACTTATGTCGGCGCCATGCCGGGAAAAATCGTGCAAGCCCTCCGGCAGGTGAAGACCAACAATCCCGTACTTGTTCTCGACGAAATCGACAAATTGGGCAGTGATTTTCGCGGCGATCCGAGCGCGGCCATGCTGGAGGTCTTGGATCCGGAACAAAATTCGACTTTTCGCGATAACTACCTCAATGTTGATTTTGATTTAAGTCACGCGCTGTTCATTGCCACCGCCAATGTTCTCGAAAACATTCCTCCGGCTTTGCGCGACCGCATGGAAGTGATTCAAATCCCCGGCTACACCGAAAGCGACAAGCTTCTTATCGCCAACAAACACCTGGTCGAGCGTCAAATCGATTTGAACGGCATCTCGAAAGAGAACGTCAAGTTCACGGATGACGGCATCGAATACTTGATATCTCATTATACTCGTGAGGCAGGCCTTCGCAATTTGGAGCGTGAGATCGGATCGCTGTGCCGCAAGATCGCCAAAATGGTGGTCATGGGCGAGAAAACATTTATCGAGCTGAACTCGCAAACCATTCCTGACCTACTGGGTCCACCGCGCTTTATTCGTGATGAAAAGCTCGAAGAATCCCACGTCGGCGTGGTCACCGGTTTGGCCTGGACCCAGGCGGGAGGAGAAGTTCTTTACGTCGAGGCGCTAAAGTACAAAGGAAACGGTCGACTGAGTTTGACCGGGCAGTTGGGCGAAGTCATGAAAGAGTCCGCTCAGGCGGCTATGGCGTATGCCCGCGCCCATACGGAAGAACTGGGCATCGCCGAGGATTTCTTTGAAAAATTCGACATTCACGTTCACCTCCCCGCGGGGGCCATTCCAAAGGATGGACCTTCGGCTGGGATCACCATGTCGACGGCATTGGTGAGTTTGATGACCGACACGCCGGTCCGTCATGACATCGCCATGACCGGAGAAGTGACTTTGCAAGGCCGCGTGCTTCCCGTGGGAGGCATTCGCGAAAAATGCCTGGCGGCCCTCGCCCAGGGAATAAAAGAAGTTATCATTCCGTTGGCCAATCAAAAGGACCTGCTCGACATTCCCAAGGAGTTCAAAGATAAAATGAACTTTATCATGGTGGAAAACCTCGACGAGGTTTTCGCCGTCGCCTTTGACAAGAACTCCAAAGGGGCTAAACGCGGTCCATCAAAATCAGGCAAGCGAGTTAGCAAGGCTCCTCCGGCGGCGGCCAGCGCCGCGTAAGGGCTGGCCCTGCGGGTGTGTTTTAAAGCGATTTCAAGAACTCCGCGACCGTTTGAATCACGATGCCACAACTACGTTCAGCATTATTCATATGCATGGCAATTTTCGTTTCGCATTTTCTGATTCCAACACCTTGACCAAAGTCTTGAGGTCGGAAATCTCTTCCCTGAGATCCAAAATTTGATCTTCCTTTTCCATCAGAATCGCCGTGTAAGCTTTTTTGAGTTCCGTCAAGAGTCGGTTCGCAGACGTTAGAATCGGCTCTTGACGGTCTCGGGTATCGAAGCCTTGGAATTCAACATTCCACTCGACAGGAGCGCAATCAAAGGAGGGTGAGTCAGCCGATGGCCCTCGTGGAGGGCTTGCAACCTTCTTGGTGCTTGGCTGCTTGGGCGGCGCGGTGCGAATCTCGGTCTTTTCGCTGTTTGGGGAGGGGCGATGGACTTTCTGATTCCCGTCAGGCGCCTCGTCTAAAATCAAGTACTTGCCTTCGTCAAACCGGTACTTGATTTCATCGGCTTTGATTCTTCTTCTCAAAGTGCTTATACTCACCTTATATTTGGTTGAGTATTCAGTGAGAGAAAGATACTGACTCATCATTTTTGACTGCTCCTTCTGCATATTCATCTCACTGAAAGACTTCAGCAGTGTCAAATCGCGGGTATTCAAAGTGGTCATGACTCTTAAAAATCTGATCCTAGGTCTGGTGACTCAGAGTACTCACCTGGCGAGCCGCCGAAAAATCAATCAGAACTGGCTCGCGCGAATTGACCACCCACGCTTGATGACCTTGGTTATCCAGAAAGAGGCTGCTCCTGGTTGTCACCCGTAGCGGCTTCGCCGCCCCCCCTCGCTCAGCCGGCATCCTAATGGATATCCAAGCCAGATTCGGGTTATTCAACAGCGGGCAACAGAGGGCCAGCTGAAAAGCGCTGACTAGTCGCTGACTATTCAAACGGTTCCTGGTCATTTGGTCGGATTTGCTGAATACTCATCTCATGGGCCAACGGATTCGGAATAAGAAGAAGGTGGCTTTGGTCCTATCCGGCGGCGGGATCAAAGCGGCGGCCTTTCATATCGGAGTTTGCCTCGCCTTGCGCGAGAAAGGGTTTCGGTTCGCGGGCGGAAGCCGCGACGAAGTCAAAAAGAAGTATCCCGAGAATCCCGATGAGGACTTCCGGACGATTCGACTCTACGTCGGTTCGAGCGCCGGTGCCTTTATTAGCGCCATACTTTCGGCTGGATACTCACTGGAGGCGTTGATTGACGCCTTTGAAGTCGGTTCCGGCCAGGGAAGTTCACAGCGTGATCAGGACTCCCTCGGTCGCCTGCGCCCCATTGGATACCGGGACGTCTTCCATATGAATAGCCGCGGGATACTCAAATCCATTCCGCTGGCTATCCTGCGCAAGAGTATTCTCTCGGGCGGTCTGGAAGCTTTGTTGAAAGACCGATTCAAGATCAACGGGCTCTTCACGACCAAAGGCATAGAAAAATATTTGCGTGAGTACGCCTTATCCCACAATGAGTTCTCTCAGTTGGGGGTTGAACTCTTTATCGTGGGCACACAGCTGAATCACACTCGAAAGGCTATCTTCGGGAATTTCAAAGAAAAATTCAAAACGCGACACACCAAATACGTGCCATACGCATCAATCAGCGATGCCGTGGCTGCCTCCACGTCTTTGCCTCCTGTTTTTGCTCCCTATGGCATCGACAACAAAGCGGGCAAGGAGATCTTCTTTTTCGACGGTGAGATCCGTGACACTCTATCGACTCATGTCGCGGCCGATAACGGAGCGGACCTGGTGATAGCCAGCTATTCGGTCCATCCTTATCATTACAATCCCGAGTATGGGTCCCTTCATGACTTTGGCATTCCAGTGATTTTGAACCAGGCCTTATACCAGGTCATTCAGCAAAAGATCGACCGGCACATCAGTTATTTGAACGATATCCGCGCCATCTACAACGCCACCGACGGGTACTTTCGCCAGGCCGGCCTGGGGGACGAACATCGCGAGAAAATTCTTGAGATCATTCGACAGAGGGTCAACTACCGGCCGAACGTCGATTACATTTACGTCCATCCGCGGCCTCATGATTTTGAAATGTTCTTCGCCGATCACTTCAGCTTGAACTCGGCAATCCTGGATCGGATCGTGCGCATTGGATTCCGTGCTGGGATCCATGCGCTGCGAGCTTATGATCTCTAATCCTGCGCCGTGATCTGCTCGACCGTAATTGCCCGCTCAATGACTTCAAACAGAGGTCCGGAAAAGACTCCCAGCACGAGGATCAAAAACGCGCAAGTAACCACGGCCATGCGGCTTCCCAAGTGGTGGTCTTGCAAATCTTGCCCGCCTTCCTTCATGTACATCGCGACGATGGGACGAAGATAGTAGTAAACGCTGATGACCGAGTTGATAACCCCCCAAAGGGCCAGCCAGATCAATCCTTCCGCCATCGCCGAGGTAAAGATATAGAATTTCCCGAAGAACCCCACTGTGGGGGGAATCCCGGCCAAGGACAACAGACAGACCGTCAAACAAAAGGCCAAGGCGGGGTGCTTGCGACCATAACCGGCGAGATCATCGACTTGAATGCTCGAACTTTCATTCTTCTCAAGGATACTCACAAGAGCGAAGGCCCCGAAGGTCATCACCGAGTAACCCACCAAGTAGAACATCACGCAAGACGCGCCGAAAATACGCGGATCATAAGTGCCTTCGACGACCAGTTTGGGATCATTCACTCCGGTGGCGATAAGACCCGCCAGCAGATAGCCTGAATGCGCGACACTTGAATAGGCCAACATCCGCTTCATGTTGTTTTGAACGATGGCCGCCACGTTCCCCACGATCATCGTGGTCACCGCCAGCCATTGCATGACATCCAATAAATTTTGCGACCAAGCGAGAACATCTGTTTCAATCAGACGCAGGAAAGCCACAAAAGAAACCGCCTTGACCGCGGTCGACATCAACGCCGTGTGGGGAGTGGGGGCCCCTTGGTAAACGTCGGGCGTCCAAGCGTGAAAAGGAACAATGGACACCTTGAAACAAAACCCCAGCATCGCCATGGCGATCCCAAAGGTGAAAAGCTGATTTGAATGAACGAGATTCCCGGCCTGTTCGACAATGGCGGGAAGTGAAGTCGTTCCCACGGTTCCAAAAAGAAAGGAAATTCCAAATAGCAGCAATGCCGAGGCCAGGCTCCCCAAGATAAAATACTTCAGCGCCGCCTCTTTCGAATATCTCTGCTCATGTGACATGGCGATCATCAAGTAGAGACTGAGCGACATGACCTCCAAACCGATAAACAAAACCACCAGATCATTGGCGGCGATCAAAATAAGCATTCCTAAAACTGAGTTGAGAGTCAAAAACACCAGCTCGGAAAATTGCTCTCCTGACGTCGACGGGTTGTCGTGCATCAGAAGCAAGGAAGCCGCCCCAATGATCAGCGCGAGAAAGCCAATGCACATGGTCTTTCCGTCCATGATAATGGCCCCATTGAAAGCGGTGGCTCCGGGAAAATCAGAAAGCACAACAAACAGCGTCAGGAACAGCATGGCCGCCGAAAGCAAGCCTCCCATGCCCTGCCAAAGCGTGGCGTAGGAATTCTGTTCTACGTTTCCATTGAGCACCTTGACGGTGATCGGAATCAAACTAGCCAAGAACAGCGCGATGAGCGGCGAGATGTGGAGAAGATCAGACAAACCAACCGCGATGTTCATTTTTGCTCACCTTTCGTGACCGCCAGGG
>PSRN01000110.1 GCA_003176075.1 Bdellovibrio sp. | reverse complement strand
GCTGTGCTATACACTTTGAGCAGAAAAACTGCCGACCCAGACTGAATTTGTCCCTGCGGCTAATGCTGTGGCTGCGGCTGATTAAACGCGGCCAGCCAAATTCAAAACACGCCCTAACTGGTCTGATTTCTTTAACTATGCTTATGAAGACGCAGGGGTCGAGGTGTGAGCGGTGGATCATTCTCAAACCCCGGTGATCCCGATCAACCCTATCGCTTCCTAGATCACGTTCAGCTTCATACGGCCAATGCAGACATCACCTTTAAGACGGATGCGAATTGGGCGACCTTTCAAGGTCTTTATGGAAGTGGCCTTCGCACCCGCTCTGATAACAGTGGCAACCTTCCTTAGCATTACACCTTTTGATTTCACGATTGGCCACGTCTTTTACTGGCGACAGTTGGATGGATGAATGGCGCGTCTCCGCTGACGTTATCAATATCGCGGACAATTCCTATCCGATATCGATCATCAACAGATTCAACAACAATCATTACGCTGTTGGAAGGCAATTTTTTGTTCGGCTGGCGAAAGAACTTTAGCCCTAAGGGAAAAGGCGGTCTTCCGGTCACGTTCTGCCGAGTCCGGCAGAGCATGGACGTCCACTAAGAATTTCTAAAAGTGTACGCCACGCGGGGGCTTGGCAGCCGCGGGAATTCGCTGCAGACTTGGCAAAGAGGTGCCCGGTGCTGAAATCTGCTGAGAAACTTCGGAGCGAGTCGGCTGCGCGTGCCACCTCAGATTGGGATCCTGAATATGACTTGCGTAAATTCCAGTCGAAGAAAGGGGCTGACCTCCCAGGTCGCCGGTGACAGTAAAAAGGACACTTTGGACCTCTTCTTGCGCTCCTAATCCTTTCACCGTGATAGAGGTTCTCCACACTGTACCCGGTTTGAGCGCAAGAATAACATCTTCTGTAACTCCCTGAACGAGTTCTGCGTGATGAGGCAGCTGCCACCGGAAACGGAGGTCCTTAAGGGCGGGATTGGTGATCTCTACCAGGGCCTCGATCTCGGTGGGCTCATCGCCGGTGGATGCAAGACCGGACGGGGAATGAAGGTAGGTACGTATTGGCGCCGATGGTTTTCCTGGCAAGCCCCTGGCAGGTTGTCCGGCAGATTCCAAACTTGGATGGTTCTTGGGAGGGACCGACTCAGCCCTCGGCAACGACAAATTGCGAGGGAGCAGATTCGAAAAAAAGACAGCCGCAATCAGGCCAGCGCCCACAAACAAAGTGATCAGGCGATTCAAGGACATAATTGAGCTCCCCTTGGAGTTTCGATGAAGTAAGAGGTTGTTCCTTGCGCACCCGAGTAGTTCACCATGACATTGATCAGATAAGTCCCGGCAGGAAGAGCCGTTAAATCGACGTGCTCATAACCTGGCCAAGGGCCGCTTCCACCTGGCTCAGGATAGACATTAGCGGATTGCGCTGCCAGCGTCGATGCTTCAAGTAGAACGTAGTCCTCAAAGTAGATATTGAGATTCAAATCATAAGGAGCGCTGCCGCTCGTGTTTTTGTACCGCAAGTAAAGAACTGCGTTGGCTGGATTTCCGTCGTAGTCATATCGGTAAAAAGCATTGTTCCTGAGGGGATCGGAGAAAATGATTTGACCTCCGCTACTTTCTTGAGGCTGTGGCCCTCCTGCAGCGAAGGTGAAAAAGCAACTTCCTTGCCCGGCCACGGTGGGCTTGAGCCTTAAGCCGTAGAGAGTTTCGTCGGTTTGCTGCTTTTCATGCATTTCGACACTGGAGAAATTTGTTCGAGTGGTGTTGGAGTAGGAAGAGTTTTGAACATTGGCATTGAGTAATTCATTCACGATCCCTGCGTTTTGAAAATGATAAGCGCCCGAACCGAGAGCCTGGAATGCAGCCCAAATAAAATTAAATCCAAGGTCAGCGGCATATCCGTCAGTATCGTTTCGGTTGTTGTAATTACCGTCTTGCGTAGGTCCTGTCATCACATCGTAAAGAGTTCGAGTAATGGCCAATTCCCGGAAGATGCCTTCGTTGGCCAATGGGTCATCCTCTCCGATCAGTTGATTTTCGAGATCAAAATTTATGAGCACTCCATAGTTGGAGCATCCTGAATTCCCTTCGGTGTCGCGGTAGTAGCTGCGGCCCAATGCTGCCGCTTGAAAAAAGTCAGCCCAACCTTCGCTCCAGGCCAAACGCGGGTCAAGGAGCTCATTGCCATTGTGGGACCCACCCGGAGATGCGCTCTTGCCGAAGGAAAATTCAAGGAAATGGCCGTACTCATGCAAAATGACAGAATTGTCGAAATGGTCTGTGTCTGTGCACACTGAATTGTTGATTCCACCAAGAATATACAAACCGCGAGAGAGGGCTCCTCCGCCTTTGGTGAAAAAGCTTATCCCCGTGCTAGGAGCCCCGTAATACGTTCCAGGGGAGAGCCCCTTCGTCCAATAAATTTGCAGTTTCGGCGCCACGGTAAACTGAGGCCCCGTGCAGATCGGACAGCTGATGTTGGCCTCAGTTCGTAAGTAATCGTTGGCCACGAGAATTTGATCCAGAATATTGAAGGCGCCTCCCAGCAAGTCGCTATTGTTGGAGGCATCGGCGGGCGGCAGGGTCACGGCGAGGTTTGTCTCTGAACCCGCCAGCGTAAAGGTGGTGGAGTGAGAGTAATAGAGGTTGTCGTAGGGGTTATTCAAAACGCTAGCGTTGTAATGGCTGTTGGCCGCCCGAGAATTCACAGCCAAGGTGTAAGTGCCAGCCGCTTTTGGAATAACCATCGAAATATTGCCAACCCCGTCTGTTTCCCCCTGTTGAATGCGATTGCCCGCGGCATCGAATATGTAAACTTCGGCGAAGCGAATGGGATGGCCAGTAGTGATTGTCTGGAGTCCGGCCACGCCATCTTCATAGCGGTTAAATATCGCGGTTGCAGTAATGGTAGTTGTCGGACCTGTGTAAGTGGTCGGAGTCGAATTGTAGGGTTTTTCCGAATTTTGATTTGGAGCCGAACTTGAATTGTCAGCTCCACCAGTCCTGGAACAAGCCTCGCCCGCAAGTGTCGCCAAAAGCAACAGCAAGCCAACTTGACTGAAGGTGGGCTGGATCATGTCCAGCTTTTCGGTTTCTTGGACTAAAGTCTAAATGGGAATAATTGTGAAGTTTCAGTGCATCAAAGGAATTTGTCGATCTTTTGGTCGCGGCTTAGATTTGCCATTGCCAGACGCATCGGATGAGCGGAGCGTGTTTGAATCTCGTTTTGATTCAGTCAATCAGCGCGGAATAACGAATCGTCGGCGGCGAAACTCGGGCGAGGGCACCTAACTCCAATGGCAACTGGTTAAGGAAAATGATGTAAGAGGAAACAATGCATCGAAGTGGGAGTCCAGTCTGAAGTGCTGGAAATCTGGCGAATCTTGTAACCGAGCGTGGGCGGCGAAGCCGCCACGGGAATTTCTCATTCCCACTTCGATGCATTGTTTCCTCTTACATCATTTTCCTTAACCAGTTGCCATTGCATCTCACTTGCATTCCTCACAGCAGTTCTGCTGCGCCGGCCGATTCGCTCGACCGGTCGCTTCGCTCTCCTACATCCCCGGGTCTTGCGAACCAGAGGTAGAGGGTGGGCAGCAAATAAAAAGCCATGACCAAGTCAGCAACAAGTCCTCCGACGATGACAATCGCCATGGGTCGCTGAGAATCCGACCCAATGGCATGTGACATGGCCGCCGGAATTAGGCCAAAGGTCGCAACTAAAGCAGTCATCATAATGGGTCTTAAGCGGAGAATCGAGCCTTCAACAATGGCCTCACGGATCGATCGGCCTCTTTGTCTGAGCTGATTAATGTACGAAATGAGAAGAACACCTGTTTGAATGGACACTCCGAAAACGGCCAAGAAACCGACCCCGGAGGACACGCTAAAATTGGTGCCGGTGAGGAAAAGCGCCATGACGCCTCCGATCCGAGCCAAAGCCACATTCGCCATGATAATAAGTGCCCACTTTGCCGAATCGAACACGAAGTAGAGCAAAAAGAAAATCGCAATGACGGTCAAAGGGACGATGACTGCGAGCCGAGCTTCGGCTCGCCTTTGGCTTTCGAATTCACCCGTCCAGTCAAGGTCGTAACCTTCGGGGAGGAGAACCTTGTGCTTTACGAGCCTCTGGGCTTCAGCGATTGTTCCGCCAAGGTCACGTCCACGCACGCTGAACTTCACGGCGATGAACCGGCGATTGCTTTCGCGGTAGATCATCGAGGCGCCGTCATCAATCGAAATTTGGGCTAGCTCCTCGAGCGGAATCCGGTAACCATCCTGGGTTACAACGGCTATTTTTCTGATCTTATCGACAGAATCTCTAAATTCCGGCTGGTACCTCACCAGAATATCGAATCTTTTTTCCCCTTCAATGACCTGCGAAGCCACCCGTCCTCCAACGGCCGTGCCAATGACGTCCTGAACATCAGAAACGTTGAGGCCATAGCGAGAAATCTTATCGCGATCGACTTTGATGTTAATATTCGGCTGACCCAGCTCCTCGAACACACCGAGATCCTCAATTCCCTTAACCTGGCTGATCGTTTCTTTGATTTGCTCGGCCTTCTTCTTCAGCGTCCTCAGATCATCTCCGAAAAGCTTCACCACCATCGCGCCTTTCACTCCTGACATCATTTCTTCAACATTGTCCGATATCGGTTGAGAAAAGTTCCAAATCACACCAGGAATTTGAACCAGTTCGGAATTCATGGCCGCAATGAGATGTTCCTTGGTCTTGAATTGATTCCGCCACTCCATTCGCGGCTTCAAATCGACAAAACATTCGGTGTTAAAAAATCCTGTAGCATCTGTTCCGTCATCGGGTCGGCCCAGCTGGCAAATTGTAATCGGAACCTCGGGATATTTCATAAAGATTTCCCTCGCCTTCTTCACCACCAGGCTAGCGCCGTCGTAGGAGGTGCTGGGCGGAAGCGTTCCTCTGACCCACAGTGCGCCTTCGTCGAGGTGCGGAAGAAATTCGGAGCCAATGGGTCCCCCAAATGCCAAGTAAATTGTCAGCGCAAACGAAAGTGTTGCAATTCCAACCACCAGGTTGCGTCGCGAAAGGCTCCATTCAAGAGATTGGCGATAGCGCTCGCGAATCCACGCCATAACCGGATTACGCCACTCCTTCATTTCACCTTTCATAAAATATGAACAAAGCACCGGAACAATGGTCAGAACGACAAGCAAAGAGCCCAGCAACGCGAAGGCAACCGTCCAAGCCATGGGTGAAAATAATTTTCCTTCGATTCTCTGCAAGGTGAAAATCGGCAAATAAGCGAGAATGATGATGGCGATGGCATAAACGATGGGACGTTCAACCTCGCGGCTGGCGGCAATGATGAGCTCGATGAAGTCCTCTTTTTCTGAATGCCCCTTTTTCTTTCTTTCTTCTTTGTAACGAAAAATGTTTTCCACCATGACCACCGCGCCGTCGACAACCATGCCGAAATCCAGAGCGCCAAGCGATAAAAGATTGGCAGGAATGTGGCGCAGGTCCAAAAGAATCGATGCGATGATGAGAGAAAGAGGAATTGTTACCGAAACAATCAACGCGGTTCTTAGGTTTCCTAGAAAAAAGAGAAGCACAATGAAAACCAAGACCATCCCTGAAACCATGTTTTCTTCCACCGTGAAAGTCGTGAAATGAATCAGGTTGGAACGATCGAGGAACGGTTTTATCTTAATATCTTTAGGCAAAAAATGTTCATTGAGTTCTTGCAGCTTTTGGTGGATTCCATTGAGCACCGATTCGTCAGATTCACCCACTCGTGCAAGTACGGTTCCCTCGACCACATCGTCGCGGCTTTCGACCGTGCCATCGCTGAGATGTTGGGACATCGAAATATTGCCAAGACGAACTTGCGGTCCGATGACAACTTTACCAAGGTTTTTCACGCGAACCGGCGTTCCTGCCTTCTGTGAGACGATGACATTTTCGAGGTCTTCGGTCCGAATCGCATTTCCAATCCCTCGAATATTGAAGACTTGCTTGCCGTAGCTCAGAAACCCACCGCCGGAATTTTGGTTGTTGGCACCCAGAGCCTGTATGACATTTGACGTTGACAGATTGTAGTTGGCGATGGCGGCCGGGTTGAGCAAAGCCTGGAACTGCCTCACAGTGCCGCCAAAGCTGACCACGTCGGCAACGCCTGGAACTTGCTTCCATCTTTTTTCAAGTTCCCAATCTTCAATTTCCTTAAGTTCCATGGGCGACCGCGTCTTCGAGTCGAGGAAATACCAAAAGATCTGTCCAACGGGGCTCGCCATCGGAGCGAGCGTCGGGGTAATTCCTTGGGGAAGAGTGGCCTGAGGAATTTTCTCCAAGACATAAAGGCGAGCCGTAAAGGCATCGGTTGATGCATCAAACAGCATTGTAATGACCGAAAGCTCCGGCAATGTAACCGAGCGCAGAGCCGTTTTGTGCGGAACACCGTTAAAAACATTTTCCAGTGGAACCGTGATCTGGGTTTCAACTTCTTCAGCCGCGTGACCCGGCCACTGGGTAATCACTTGAACCCAGGTGTCTGCCACATCAGGATAGGCCTCGATGGGTAGATTATGAAAAGAGATGATTCCGCCGGCGATCACGACGCCCGCGAGAACCAGCACGAGGATTCGCTTTCGCAGTGAAAATGCGACAATAGAACTGATCACGCGAAATTCCTTTCACCCGGTGTTGTCATCCTATTGCTTGGCCGAGTTCAACGCCGAATTGAGCAACCAGCTGCCTTCAGACACCACTTCGTCCCCAGCTTGCAATCCGGTGAGTATCGATGACATTCCGCTTTGTTCCTTACCAACACTGACTGTGACCAATTGAAAATCCATACTTTCATCGATCTCCAGTTTCTTTGCGTCCGAAGGGTCGACCAAAGTCTTCGGCAGGTGCGCAACTCGCTTGAACATGACCGGGCCTTCTGGCGTTCGCACGATCGCGTCCGTGGGTACAACCAAGGTCGTCTTCTCAGCGAGAACGACGTTGCCCTGGACGTATTCGTCCATTTTCAGTGCCTTGTTGGGGTTTTCCATCGACGCGCGGATCTTGATGCTTCGTGTGTTCGGATCGACCAGCGGGCTGATGAAAGAAACTTTACCGTAGAGAGGGACGTTGACACCTACTGCATTGATGAAAACTTTTTGACCGACGTAAACTTTGGGCAAATCCTCGGGATAGAGGTCCCCAGAGAACCAGACTTTGCTGAGATCCCCAATGATGAAAAGAGTGTCTCCCAGATTCTGAAGATTGCCAAGGACAGCACTTTTTTGAATGAGCACTCCACTGCGGGGCGCACGAACGTTGAGAAGAAACTTCTTGGAATCGTCCGCTGATGCTCCTGCTAAATTGCCGATGTCTTCTGAGTTGAGACCCATCGTTTCAAGTTTCTTACGGGCCATCTGCGCCAGATTTGCAAAATCCGATGGATCGCCTGCGCTCTCCTTCTGGTTTGCCTGCTTGAGGGACAGCAAATACTCCTCACGCGCAGCGATAAAATCGGGACTGAACATCGTCGCCAGGATTTGACCTTGGTTGACGTGTTCCCCGGATGCAAAATAGATGGCCTCCATTCGGCCGGCGACACGAGCGGGCACGATTGTCGTGCGGTCTTCGGTCACACTGATCTTTCCCATTAGACTTAAAAGGTCTGGGAAATCTTTGTTTTCCGCCTTAGTGATTTTTAGGTTATCGAGAGCTTCTTTTGCGACCCGTATGGTCTTGGCATCAATTTTCTGCACGGGATCGTGATTCTCCGGTTTCTCAAACCAGCTGCAAGAGATCAAAAAGGTGACAAAAATGACGGGCCAAGAACAATTCTTCGCTTTCATTGAAAATCCTCGCCGATGAGTTGTCCATAAGTGGCGTAGTTAGTGAGGTAGGCGACTACGGCTGTGGCATAATTGAGCCGCGCCTGTCGGCGAGCCGCAGCCGTATCTGATAACGTCTGAAAATTGATTCGACCGGAACTGTAGTCGATCAAAGCCAACTTGAATGACTGATCCGAAAGCGGCAAGATATGCTTCTCAAAGTTTTGGATTTTTATTGCCGTTGAATGAATTGCATCGACAGCATTTTCAAGCGCCATTTTTGACTGGTTAAGAACCACGTCCACATTGTGATCAGCGGAGGCTCGATCAAATGAAGCGCCGCGAATGGAGGCTCTTTCATTGAACATAAACCAAATCGGAACTGTGAATTGGACACCGACCATGTAGGTCGTGGTGGGCCAGTTTCCCGCGAGAGCCGGGACGCCACTATAAGGCGATGCATAGCTCTCATGGTATTGTGTTGTGCCTAAGATGAGCTGAAAGTCGGGAAGTAACCCCATCCAAGCAAGTTGGTATGATTTATCCGCCGCCTTTTGTTGAGCTTGCGCTGCTTTGATTTCATTCCTGTTTTCAACCATCTTGTCGATGGCCTCCCTCGGATTAATCTCAGGTAAGTCCACCATCTTGATGGGTTCGACTTCGACGGCAGCATCGGATGGGCGCTTCAGCATTACGTTCAACTGGGCTCGCGCAATCTTTTCTGCCGTTTGCAAGTCGGCCAGGTCGTTTTCGTTTGAAAGGAGTGACACTTGGGCATTTAAGAAATCGACTTGACCGGTGGCTCCAGATTCGTACCGTCGTCGAGTGACCTCGAGGATTCTTTCGTAAGCCAATCGAGTATCCGCATTCAGCTGAATGTTCCGCTGTGCAAGTTGAAGGTTGTAGTAGGCGGTTTTAATGTTGACCGAAACTTGCAAATTCAGGGCGGAGAGCTGGTATTGAATGGCGTTAGCTTGATCTGTGAGTTGAGCGCGGTTAAGAACTGCGCGGCCGGGAAAACCGATGGGTTGGGTTAATTGGATTTGAGTGCTTGCCGCTGTTCCGATGTTCAATGCGGTCGAAAGGTCATTATGCATAATTGAAATTGTCGGTTCACCCGGTGCTAAGGCGAAATTGGTTTTTTGGACGGCGGAGAGGTACTGAGCTTCGAGCTGTTTGATGTCGGGACTGCTTTCCCTGCCGATTTTGATCGCTTCCCCGAGGGATAGGGCATCGGCGAAGACAGTGGCGGGCACAAAAACTGCTCCCGTCCCCATCATCATCGTCATGGCTGTGAAAAACGATCTTTTGTTCATAGGCTCTCGTCCTTACCTTTCACCAAGAGTTCGACCCGCAAAACCCGTTCGGATGGCGATTTAACTTCCCCTTTCAGTTTCTCTTTAGGAGTTCTGGGAATCTCTGGAGATAAAATGCGACAGCAAAGCCAAGAACGCCGAAGTCATCAATGAGACCAATTGCTGGGATATGGTCGGGGATCAGATCAAACGGCGTAATCAAATAAAACAAAGCGCCGTAGGCGACGAGCTTGTCGATCGTAGAAAGTTGATTCGATCGAAGGATACGGTGCAATACTGAAATTCGATTTTGCCATTCAAGGCCCATTTTTCTAAAATAAGTGAGTTTTTTTTCAGCCCCTTCAACCTCCGCCTTGTGGTGATCGTCACCGCCAATTTGGGATAACAAAAGCATCATTTTACTTTCGTGAGATTCTTCCGAGGTCAGGACAGCATCGGAGACTCCCATCCCTTTGATCAATGCATTAAAAGATGTCGGTGTTGAGCTCTTGAGGATGCCTTGCACTGCCAATGAATTGGTCGAAAGCTGGCCGTCTAGAACCAGTTGATAAATGCTTTCCACAATTCGCCATTGATGACCTTTTGGCACCCTCCTGCTGGAGGGCTGTTTGAGCCACCGCCTCACTGTCATATTCCCTACGGCAAAAATGGGTGCGAGCGCCTCGGGAGATAAACCTGTTTCTTTCAAAACTGCGTTCAACTGTCCGAAAGTCATAACTTGCCTTTGCGATGGATCAAGCGACTGAACTATCCATAGCATATGAGATATTATGAAAAAATCAATGGCTCTCATCAGAGGTCGGACGTTGATTTGGATTTTCCAACGAATATGAATAACTTAACACTTTGGTAATTTTATTTATCGTTATGAGTTGACCTCACCTTTCTTATTATTCATTGGCCATTGATACTGGAGAGTAAGAGCAAGCTGTCTCAATCCAAAACACTAAACCTTTGACAGAATTGTGAACATCGACACGCCGATGAGTCTCAATTGCGAAGAAGTTGTGTCTGACCAGGCCCCCGACTTGCACCGTTATTTCATAAAACGGGAGACGGAATCATGATTCGAATCCAAAAACCCAAAATGCGATGGACTCTCACGATCTCTGTAGTGCTGCTCGTCGGTTGCAATAACGCTTCATTTTCAACCGCTCCAACAGAAAGTTCGAAGGTGACGCAAGAGGGATTTTTGACTCCCGTCTCCACACCAACTCCGCTACCGACAGCGACTCCCGATACCGCGCCGACACCGACGCCAACTCCAGCGCCGACTCCCGATGCAACTCCGACTCCGACTCCGATTCCTACCCCTACACCTACTTTTATTCCCACTCCCACTCCGATTGTCTCGGCCTCACCGACTCCCACGCCATCCCCTTGTCCTCTCCAACAGGTCACCGTACCAGTAAAAATTATTTTTGTTGTCGACACTTCAGGCTCCAACGCCTTTCCAACTATGAACGAGGGAACCACCAGCTGTAGCGATTTGAATTACATTAAAGATGGGAATCCCAACAGTTGTGCCCCTGCGACGGACCCACAGAAGACCTTCCGGAGTGGTTCGATCTCGACCTTTTTTAATAGTTACTCGAGCAAGGCAAACATCAGTTGGGCTTTCGAAGTCTTTTCCGGTTCAAGTTCGAGGACCTACACAAACGGATTTGTCGCCGCCGCCGGCATGCAAGCCGCTTTATCAACTTTCAACTCAGACAGAGACGGCAATGGAACCCCTTATCTCGCCGCACTGACTGGAGTGCTAACGACCATTTCAAACGATTCCGACCTGAATCAAACCGGTTCAACCGCTCCTATTTATTATGTCATTTTCTTGTCTGACGGTTATCCGACCGATTCCTTAACCTCGACAAGTCCAGTGACTGTCGATACGGGTGCTCTCAACGGTAGCATCAGCAAGATCTTGGCTCTTGCACCAGGGCGCATCACTTTGAGTACTGTTTACTACGGTACAATTAATGATCCTAACGCCGCCAATACGCTGCAAGGTATGGCAGCAGCCGGTCATGGTCAATTTGCCAATGTGGATACAGGGACCATCAGCTCGATCGCCATCCAAGATTTGATTTCGATTCCGGCCAGTCAATGCAGCCCTTCCTCCCATTGAGATGAAGCTCCAAATTAGGGGCGCTGATAGGCGCTCTTGCAAATTGGAGGGGCTTGATCTGTGAGACACTGCTGTCAATGCCCTCGGCCTTTTCGCAGTTTCATTGACAAGAGCCAACGGGGACTTTGATCAGATCGTTCACCGAAATCGACGAGATGGATCCGGTGTCCACATTGGCAAATTGACCTTGACCAAAGCTGGCCATCGCCTGAAGAGTCGCGGCGGCCGTCGGATCATTGATTGTTCCATGGTAGACAGTACTGAGAGTAATGCGGCCGGGAGCCATCGATTAGATGCTGGAAATTCCTCCTTGCAAAGCAGCCAGGTCCACCACGACTGGAGATTAGCCTTTCACGGTATCGGTGGGATAGCCGTCGGACATAAGGTGAACCTTGCCATTTCGACCCGCACGAAAACCAAAGGCGTCGAACATCTCGGTATCCAGTTGGAGGAGACCTCCGAATTGGCCGAGCTTACAGATCGGCTGAAACGAGCCGACCTAAAGATTTTTAGCGAAGGAGAAACCACCTGCTGCTATGCCGAGTCTAAGAAGGCGTGGGTTCAAGATCCTACGGGTCTTCCTTGGGAGACTTACCACACAATGGCGGATGCCGAAGCATTCAGTGAGAGCGAGAAGAAGAAAGACTCTCAGCTTGCTGTGTGCCCGCATCAGCTGTGAAAGAGAAAAGCAGCTGTCGCTAGATCAAGCAGGATCGACGTTTCTTTTGCTTTCGCCTTCATGATTGTAGCGAGTATTATAATTCCCTTTATGCAATAAGCTGGGGCGGTCAGCAGCTTCCAGTCGGCCAATCGACATCGGGATTACATCATACTCGACGGCAACGCAAAGAACACATCCTTCCCGAGGACTGCTATCCCAAGACGACGTGCCTTGGGAAGCTAGGCAATAACAGGCATCTCGTCCAACGGCGGACCCTCATGGTCCGTCTACGCCGGTCAAAGATGCTGATACGACAGCTGAATTCGATCGTTATGTAATTTGAGTTTTGATCCATGAGAACTCCTTTCACCCTCCGGGAGGGCGCGATGAGCGCGAAGTGAAGGAGGATCGAATGGGAAAAACTAAACAGATCACGCCAGATCCTCAGATCCAGCACCTTGCGTAGCTGATTTGTCTGGCCGGGAGAGAGTTGTACTCCCTCCCGCCTTTTTTCGTTCACAGGTTTTGGGCAGCGGCGGCTTCACTTTCAGTGGATCGATTGCTTTCCGCAAGAAAACTTTGGAAATCGCTCGTCATCATAAATCCAGTAAATTCGTCGCGAGAAATCGGGCCTCGGACCTCAACGTATTTCTGTCGCAGCATCTCTTTCTTGTCTTCGTTGGTCAGAGAACGAGACTGCAACAATTTAATATGGTCCGATGTGACAAGGCTGAGCGCCAGCTCAATCAATTCGTCCAACTTCACTTTCCGCCCGTAGGTCTTTTTGTTCGCCGCGATCAAAAGAGCGGCCGCTTGCCCTCGGGAATCGGCCTTGATGCGAACGGATGCGTATTTCGTGGCATTCTTATTCTTCTGTTTACTCATTTTAGTTCTCCTCATAATTTGCTATGTTGTTCGTTCGCCAGGTTCAAAATTTTTCCAATATTCCCTTGATTGCCAAGAGCCGATTGTCGTCCAGTTTCTGGATGAGCCTTGCGCACTCGACCTCAACTTCATCCCGCATAATTTCGCTGCGTACAGAGTCATAAAACTGCCTCATGGTGAAGCCATAGGCGGCGACAATGTGCTTGATCCGGTTTTCGGTAAGCTCAATTCGCCCTTGTTCGATGTGTCCAATCGTAGCCTGGCACCAGCCGCAAATCCGACTTGCTTCGTACTGCGTGAAGCCCTTTCGCTTGCGGAAGCTAGCTAACGCACGTACCTCCTTCGTGATGATTTTTTTGTAGCTACGCCTCATCTCGACGTGCTCAATTATTCGAACCTTTTTCACTTCACTCACGGGAGGCGAAACGTCGCTCCAGCGCCCGAGTTTGAGGTCCATGAATTGGTTCTGCGTGAAGCCATATCCTTCGATAAAACGCTGCACGCGTTGGGGTGTCAGTTTTCCGCGTCCGTTCTCGATCTTTTCAATGGAGCTACGGGAATAGCTGAAAATTACGGCAGCTTCTTTGCGCGACATCTTTCGAATCATGCGCATTTTCTTGATCGCAATATGGTCACTTATGACCGTGGACGATGTCGCATTCGTGTTTTCATTTTGTTGCATGTTTAATCCTTTCTTGGATTGTTCCCGGCGCCTTGATCGTGCCAGGGTGTTGATGGTTGGGAATCCGCTCAACGGCGGAAAATGCGCCAGCGGGATGCTGGAAGTGAATCCGAAGCACCTGCCATCGCGCGCTGGTTTTAGTTTTTTAGGGAAAACAAGAGGTTGAGGGTGGGTGCTACCGATTCGTAAGAAGTCTGGCGGGCTGCTACTTGGCAAGCCCGCCGCAAGCCATGAAAAAGCCAAAAATCGAAAT
>PSRN01000309.1 GCA_003176075.1 Bdellovibrio sp. | reverse complement strand
CCCACGCTCGCCTATAACCAGCTCAGGCCCTGCTCAGTGAAGACGGCATCCACCCTGCAATCGTGAGGATCCACAGGGACCTCGGGAAGAAAACGCCAGCTGGGCACCAAGCCGATCTTTACTCCGCGAAAGGAGTTCAAAAAGCGATCGTAGAACCCGCCGCCACGTCCCAGTCGAAATCCCCGCCGGTCAATGGCCAGGGCGGGAATCAATAATCCCGCCAGGTCCTCTGGCCGAACCAGGGGACCATCTGGCGAAGGTTCACTGGTAAATCGCCCCTGAACCCACTCACCACTCTGCTTGAAAAAATGAATTTCATCGCTGATGACACGAGGAAATACCCAAGTCAGATGCGGTGCTTTCGGAAGCAAGGTCTCCACCGGCAACTCATCAGGCAAGGAACAGTAAGCTCCCCAACTGCCCACTTGACCCCCGAGCCATTGCGCCAGGGGATTCTCCCAACCAGGGGACAGATGCAGTCGGTCCTGATCCCTCCCCTTTAACCTGCGCCGCAGGTCCGCCTTGGCAGCGGCATTGCGAGAAGGGGTCACGGATTCACCGGCTGAGCCGAACTTCCTTTGTTTTTCGATTGTTCAAGTTCTTGGGAAAGCCTCAAGGCCTTTTCTTCGATGTGTTCAATTTCTCGCAAGGCCCGGCGCCGCATTAAGAATAATTCTTCCGCAATATTGAGGGCTGCAAGAACCGCAGCGCTCTGCAGGGAACCACTCTTTGTCGCGCTCATGGCCTGTTGAACTTTTTGATCAACAAATTGAACCAACTCTTTAACGGTTCCTTCGTCTTGAGGTGATCGTAGACGGAAAGGGAGACCTGCAATATTGAAAACGAAGACCTTGTTTTCGGCCGACATGATCCCCCTTGAACCGGGAACGTACATTGGAACGTACATTTACTTGAGTACCAACACCATCACTATGAACAGTGAAAAACATTAAAAATCTCTAAGAATATTAAATGGGAAACAACTAAAAGGCGAGCCCGAAATTTCCCCTCTTGCGCTTTTAAAAGGATCAGCGACTCAATGCTTCAATTTCACTTTTACTTTATAAGTCGCCGTTGATCGATAGGTGGTCCTATAATTTTCCACGCTGGGATTTTTTTTACCACAATCCAAGGCGATAACGTTACCTTTGTTGAGTCTTTCCACTTCAGCCTTCCAGTCCCCGCAGGCTTTCCAATAGCTTTTTTCAGCCTTGTTAGGGTCCGCGTTCGGCTGACCCGAGATCTCAGCTGTTCCGTCGATAACCTGCTCACTCTCGGTGGACTTTTGTGCCTCACCGCCCTTTTGCACGGTGATGGTGGTCGGAGGGCTGTTGGGGTCCACCGGAATCTCTGTGACCGCGGCCTTTTGCGACCAGGCCGTCGAAACCCCCATGGCATGAAAAAGCAGCAAAATAAGTCCAACCGACAGGCGCATCACTTTGAACCTCATAATAAATTCATTTTCCTTGTTGCCGCAGTGCTGTCAATAGACTTGGAGGCCAGGACCAAAGAATTCAACTGGCAGTCTCCAGAATCGTCCCCAAAAACCAAGGCCCAAATCCCCATCCCATTTTCGTACGGGGGCCGGGAAAAAATAGGTGAAAAAGTCCCAAAAACTCACGGCTGACGAGGGGGTGAAGGTGGATTCAACTTTGCAATTAGACTGTCAACAATTTGCAGCAATGGAGGTGAGTATGCAAATTTTTGAAACCCTGAAGGCCGACCATGAGAACTTCAAGAAACTTATGGAACAGCTGCTGGCGACCCCTCCGGACGATAACTCCCGAACCGACTTGATCACCCAAATCCGCAACGAGCTTATCCCCCACGTTCGGGCCGAAGAGGCCGTTCTTTACAATACTATGCGCAGCATGGACGTCGGTGAGGATGCCGTTCGTGACAGCTACCGTGAGCATATGGAAATAGAGGCTCTGCTTCGAACGCTGCGGGAAAAGGATACTTTAATCCACGAGGCACAAAAGACGGCCGAGAATCTCAAAGGTGTCCTTCTTCATCATATCGAGGAAGAAGAAGGAAAGGTTTTTGCTATTGCACAGAAGATTTTTACCCCTGAGGAGTCCGAAATGTTGAACCATGCGTTCGTCGAACTCAAGCACCGAGTCGGGGAGGAAAGCGATCTCAAAACAACGCTCGAATATATCGCCAACTTGATGCCCCCTCGCTTTAGCAATATTTTTCGCGGGAAAAAGCAATCGGCGTGACTGGAAGAGGCGCAATGGGCGGCAACAAATTCATCTAATCACCCGTCATTGAAATGGCCGCTACAAGTTCGCAATAAACTTTCTTAACTGCGAGACAGTGATCGTCAGCCCCATCCGCTCAAGAGTATCAAGATATTCTTCAGCCGATTTAGGAGGATTCTTAAGGCGACTTCGAATGTTGCGAATAGCCCTGAAAACAACTTCTGGTGCCAAACTTAGAAGGTCAGAAACAAAATCGTCTGGATGCTGGATCTGAATTGAATATTTGGACAATTCCGGTTCCGGGAAATCCCTCTTGTTCATGGTCACAATGATGTCGGCGCGGCCGCGAATAGCCGCCGCCAGGACGTGGCGATCATTCTGATCGGGCAAATCAAGGCTCGCTATAAGCCCGTCATAATTTGCAACAAGGCAATCTAATACGGCCGCATCCATGGCCGCCCGGGTCCTTGCAAGGTCTTCCGCTTTCAATTCTGGCCGATTTGCAAGCAAGCTCGAGATCCACTCATCATGGATGGTGTCGCTCCATTTTGCGCGGAAGAGGCCGGCAGTTGAAAGTTCGATCAGCAGATCCCGCAAAGGAGCTGGATACAAAATGTTGGCATCAAAGAGCGCCGTAAAGCTGGTCAAAAGAAATCCTATTCATAGCCAAGCTTGAGTTTCTGAGCTTCGGAAACGAGCGTGTCTACAGCCTCTTCTGAGATCTTTTCTTGCGCCATTTTGAATGCCAAAACATCCCGAGCCGCCACCCTGCGATGTCGTCCGACTTTCTTGAATGGGATCTTTTCTTCTTTGAGAAGCTTAATGAAATAAGGCCGTGAAACATTAAGAAGATCTGCCGCCTGTTGTGTGGTCAACTCCGCATTTAAAGGCAGAACAGTGACGGCATTTCCTTGAGCCATCTCGGTCAATAAATTAACGAGTAGCCTTAAAGCTGAAGCTGGCACCACAATATCGGATTGTGTTCGTTCATCTGAGAAAACACGGATTTTGACCTGACCGTTCTTTTTTGGAAGCGTTCGAGCGAGGGTTCGGCTTGAATCACGGGCCAGCTTCATTTCATTCGCGGATGGAATGATCTCCATAGTTCCTTCCTTTCCGGCCGGCCTAAAGCGGCCTCCTCTTTAAAAGATATTGGATATTCGAAATATTCGCAATATACGAAATATTCGAAATTAAACCAAAGTAAATTCGAATACTTAAGGGGGATCAAAATGAGATCTCGGCCATCACGTAGAGGATCACCATGATGAAAAGGAGTTTTCGTCGAGTCAAAACGCTGGCGGCTGCACAGAAGCTAGGGACTCGACAAATCAAGAATCGAGTCAATAAAATCGCGCGATGAGAAAGCCCGCAGATCAACAATTTTCTCCCCGACCCCCACCAAGCGAATGGGGCGCTTGAGCTCTTGCGAAATCCCGATCGCCACGCCCCCCTTGGCGGTGCCATCCATCTTAGTGAGGATCAGGCCGGTCAGTCCCAGAGCCTGATCAAATTCCCTCGCCTGGTGAAGCGCGTTTTGGCCACTGTTGGCGTCCAGGACGATCAGAACCTCATGAGGTGACTCGGGGATCACCTTGGCAAGGACGCGTTTCACTTTCTTAAGTTCGTCCATCAAATGGCTTTGCGTGTGCAGCCGTCCCGCCGTATCGATCAACACCACGTCGTAATCTTTCGCTTTGGCCTTGGCCACGGCGTCATAGGCCACAGCACTGGGGTCTGAAATCCCCAGCGGATCGAAAATCTCAACTTGCGCGCGCTCGGTCCAGACTTTCAATTGGGACTGGGCCGCCGCCCGAAAAGTATCACCGGCGGCGACAAGAACCTTCTTCCCCTTTTGCGCCAAAAGGGCGGAAATCTTACCAATGGTGGTGGTCTTGCCCGCCCCATTCACACCGACGATCATCCAAACCGAGGGTCGAGAGCTCACTTGCAGATGCGCCAGCGGATCCCCTTCGACCGGCTCATTGACGTGAGCCTCATCAAAGATGCGATGAAATTCCTGCCGGAGAAGGCCGCGCACGTGATCGATACCGTCGCGAGAATGGGGACGAATTTGTTCCATCAAACGCTCAACCGTTTGCGGGCCGAGGTCTGAGGTGTAGAGAACTTCCTCGAGCTCGTCGATCGAAGGACTTTCGGTTTGCAAGAGGCTCCGCACCCGTCCCCATAGGCTCTCCTGCGTGCCGCGAAGAGCAATTCTAAGGGTCAAAACCTCGGCGGGAGAGGTCTGAACCGGCGTCGGTGTCAAATCTTCCCGTGCCTTTTCTGGCTCTGGGGTTGGCGTTGCCGCCGGTTTTTTCTTACGCCTAAAAATGACAAACGCGACAAGCGCTATAAAAACCAGGACAGCGGCAATCACCAATGCGGAAGTGCCAAAGGCACCCACCTGTTGAACTAGATACTCAAGTGGCGGCACATTCAATCTCCTCAGGCCGTGGGTACGGCCCTGACATCCGTGGCGGCCTTGCCGCCCACGCTTTCATTTCGGAGATCGGAAAGATTCACCGAAACCATGGTGGAGACCCCGCGTTCCTGCATGGTCACCCCATAGAGTTTTCCGGCCACTTCCATTGTGTGCTTGTTGTGGGTTACAACGATAATCTGACTTCGTTTGGACATCTCGCGAACGAGGTCATTGAAACGGTAAACGTTGGCGTCATCCAAGGGCGCATCGACCTCGTCCAGCAGGCAATAAGGCGAAGGCTTGACCAGGAAAATCGCGAAAACGAGCGACACCGCGGTGAGCGCCTTTTCACCGCCGGAAAGAAGGGAAATGTTTTGCATTTTCTTGCCGGGAGGCCGGGCGATGATTTCAATCCCCTGTTCCCCTTTGTCGGGGTCCTCACTCATTTCCAGACGGGCCTCGCCCCCGCCAAAAAGGACGGGGAACACTTTGGTGAAACGTTCATTCACGAGGTCAAAGGTCTCCTTGAACCTTTTTGAACAAATGCGGTTGATTCGATCAACCACCCGGTGGAGCTGCGCTTTGGCTTCGGTGAGGTCGTCCTGCTGCTGCTTCAGAAACTGATGCCGTTTGGAGGTCTCGTCGAATTCTTCAATCGCCGACAGGTTGACTTCGCCTATTTTGGCGACCTTTTCCCTCAGCTCCTGCAATTCCTTTTCAGCTTCCGCCGGATCGCCTTCCCTTTCGGCCCGTTCCAGATAGATTTCGGGCAGGTTCTGAATATACTTCTCGCGCACCTGGTCGATCAAATATTGTTCCTTCATCCGCATTTGTTCGAACTTGATTTGCGATTCATTCATGCGGTGCTGCCGTTCGTTGCGTTCCTTCAGGGCGGCGGTGTTCTGGCGTTCGTTCTCATGGACGAGGGCGGATTGCTGCTCGTATTCATCGCGGGAATGAGCCAGGCGCCTTTTCAGGTCTTCGACTTCCTGGATGCCTCGTTCAAAATCAATCTTCTTCTGTTCCAGGTACACTTCATTTTCACTGGCAAAGGTGGAGTTCTTGGCGCTTTCCTCGCTCATTCGACCCAGTTGCCGGTCAAGCTCCTCAAGTTGTTTTTGCACCATCAGGAGCTGTTGGTGGAGTCCTTGGTTCTCTTGCGTTCTTGCCGCCGAACGGGCTTGCAGATCCATCACTTCAATTCTGAGCGGATCAAAACCCACCTTGGCCGTCTGCAATTCCACTTCCAGATTCCGGGCTTTTTCCTCGGCCAGGGATTTCTTCCGCCGCGTCTCCAGCACATTGGCTTCAATCTCTTCAATGCGGGAGCGCAAAGTGTTCAGTTGCTCGCCTGTTTGCCCCACCGTTCGCTCCTGGCGCTGGCTGGCCATCACCGCGTTTTCTGATTCAACTTCGGCCCGCTCGACATCCTTACGCAATTCCGTGACCCGAATGTCCTGTTCCATTTTTCGCTTTTGCGCGACTTCGCAATACTGCGTGACGGTCTTGAGCTGGTCTTCCAGTTTTTTCAGCGAGGTTTGGACCAGCGCGAGTTTCCCGGCCCACTCATTCTTTTGCTGGGTCAATTCCTTGATCTCACGGCGGCGCCGCAGAACGCCGGATTCAGCGCCCGCTGATGATCCCCCCGTCAAGACTCCCTCGGCGCTCAGCGTATCGCCATCGCGGGTGACAAAGGTCCAACCCGGGTGCGCATCCCGCAGCTGCAACGCCGATCGCAAGCTGTCGACCACGGCGACTCCATCCAAAAGAAAAGAGATGGCTTGGCGGCGTGACTCGTTGGCTTTGACGACGTCCCCGAGAAGGCATTCAACGCCGGGGCCGCTGGGCGCTTCCCCGAGAGATGGAAACACTCCCGGCGATGAGGCGCTTTTCCCTGACCGAGATTCTGCCCGGGCAGAATCCGTCGATACTGCGGAGGTGCCGAAGCCACTTGTGGCGTAGGCACCGACTTGGCAATAAAAACTCGACCGGCCTGAGTTTTGCGATTTCAAGTAGTCCACCGCCTCCAAGGCGCGATCTTCATTCGGGGCCAGCAGAAGCTGCAGGCGCGAGCCCAGAGCTGCTTCCATCGCGATTTCATAATCGGCCGGGACCTCGACAACTTCAGAAACAGGCTGAAACGAATCGGCCGAATCGGCGCCTTCATCTGCGGAGGTGCCGAAGCCACTTGTGGCGTAGGCACCGACTTGGGCAGCTTCGCCGCCCGGGGCGGCAGCCTTCTGCCAGAGCATGACGTTCCTCACGCCGGCTTCAAAACCTTCGAAGTTTTGTTGTAAATTTTCAAGACCGTAAAGCCGGCTGGTCACTTCATTCAATTTGTCTTTGAATTCATCCTGTTCAGCGCGCTTTTCAGTCATTTGCAGGGTGAGGGCCTTACGGTCAGACTCAAGCGACTGTTCTTCCGACATGTACTGCTGTTGCAGCTGTCGCTCCCGCTCAAAATCGTTCTGAAGTCGCGTTCGTCGCTCGGAAAAAGCCAATTTCTTTTCAAGAAGCTCCTGCAAGATTTGCTTCTCATTTTCTTCCCGCTCGCTCAGGTCGGAAAACTGACTTTGCAAACCCATCAGTTTCCCCTCGATCGCGGAAAGCGTTTGCCCCAAAGCAAATAGTTCCCGTCGCTGCGACGTCAGTTCCTCATCGGCTTCGGCAATGCGAGCTTGCACGGCTTCTAGCTCTTCGTTCTTGATCCGCACCTCGGCGGCAAGGCGGGACGATTCCTCGGCCAACCTCTGAACCGATGCCTCGAGGTTTTGCGCGTCACGGGTTAACAAATCGCGCCTTGCCCGCTGTTCCTGCAGCAAGGATCCCGCCATTTGCTCGCTTCGCCTGGCCTGTTCGATTTCGAACTTCAAGGACTGCATTTCCAACTCTTGCTTTTGCAAGGCGGACTGCCGGTCAAACTGCCGCGATTGCAGTTCATTGACCCGCTTTTCTTGCTCCACTAAACCAAGCTGCAAAGTCTCCAGCTCGGCGGTGAGGCTCGCCACTTCGGCCTCGGACTGCGTCTCCAATGCTTGCAATTCTTGAAAAATCCGCTGGGCCTGGTCGGCCGCTTCTTTCAAATCACGGAAATGACGGGAAGATAGCCACAGATCCAGTTCTTCAATTTGTTGTTTGAGACCGCGGTACCGCTCCGCCCGTTGCGCCTGCCGCTCCAGCGAATCGAGCTGCCTCTTGAGTTCGCCGAGAATATCCGCCAAGCGCAAAAGATTCTGGTCGGTGGACTGAATTTTGCGCTGTGATTCGCGCTTGCGGGCCTTGAATTTGGTGATCCCCGCCGCTTCCTCAATCAACATGCGACGGTCCTCAGGCTTGGCGGTGATGATCTTGCCGATCATTCCCTGCGCGATGATCGAGAAGCCTTTCGACCCGGCGCCGGTATCCATAAAGACTTCTTGAATATCGCGCAGCCGTGCCGGCTCCTTATTGATGAAATACTCGGATTCGCCGCTGCGATGAAGCCGGCGGGTGAGCATGATTTCGCTGTGACGGGCATACTGGGCTGGAAAAGGGCCACCGTCGTTTTCCAGCGTCAGCGTGACCTCGGCCAAGCCGGCGGGAGCATAGTTTTCCGCGCCGGCGAAAATCACGTCGCTCATGGTGGCGCCGCGCAGGTCTTTGGCCGACATTTCACCCATCACCCAAATCAGCGCATCGACGATGTTGGATTTTCCACAGCCGTTGGGACCGACAATGCCGGTGATGCCCGCATCGAACTGAATAACGGTCCGATCCTTGAACGACTTAAACCCGATCAGTTCAATCTTTTTAATTCGCATCGCGAGCGATTCCTACACCCTATGGGTCCCGTGGCGGCTTCGCCGCCCACGCTGGCCTGCCCAATAATAAGTTTTCGTTCTTTGCTTGGTCTTTTGAGGCTGATCTTTGTTGTTCCTCCTCAATTTAGCACTGCTAAACCCTCGTCGTCACGCCTCGATCAGCCTCAAAATCC
>PSRN01000236.1 GCA_003176075.1 Bdellovibrio sp. | reverse complement strand
GCCAGCTCCTGATGATCCGCATCATAGACCAATTCAAAGTGATCGAGGCGCATGCGGCGCCATTGTTTTTGGGGGAGCACCTGGGCGGATGAGGTTTCGAACAGCGCCAGAACAAAAACCGCACATGCGATAATACCTGTGGCGGCTCCCCGGGTCGCTGCCTTCGACAGGAGTAACCCAAGTCGCCGCCTTCGGCGGCTCCGCAGAGCCGGGCGAACCTCCCTTGGCGGCTCCGCAGTGCCGGCCACGCTGAGCGAAAGGAAAAGAAATCTGAAACTGAAAACCAGCGGTTTGCGGAGTTGCCGAAGGCAACGACTTGGTTCTTCGCTCATGATCTCCCTGATTGCAGCACGTCCCGAAGTAATTGACAACACTGCAAAACGGAACAAAAATTGGGGATCTCAAACATTGGAGGTTCGAAGGTGCTACATCAAATGATGGCGAGAATAAAGGAGATAGCAACAGGGAGAGTTATCATTAATTCTTTCATCCGAGGCGCTGTCATCACCGCCTGTGTCGCGGGGATAGCAGCCTGCAAATCGAAACCGAAAGCTGAAGATCAACCGCCGCCAACCTCCGATGCGGGCAATCAGACTCCGAAAATTGATGAAACGCCAATGAGCTTCGATCTTCAGGGTAGCGACAGCGGCAAAATTGATGGTTTGCAAACAATCAACTTCGATTACGACAAGTCCAGCTTGACCGGCGATGCCAAGCGGAAAGCGCAAGGCAACGCCCAGTGGATCAAGGGTCATAAAGGGGTTAATGTTCAGATCGAGGGGCATTGTGATGCTCGGGGCTCCATCGAGTACAATTTGGCTCTTGGCGAGAGGCGCGCTCAGTCGGTGAAATCTTATCTGGTGAGTCTCGGCGTCGACGCCAGCCAAGTCAGCGTGATCAGCTATGGCAAGGAGAAGCCCATTTCCCACGGTGAGAGCGAGGCTGACTACGCCAAGAATCGGCGGGCCAATTTCGTTCCCCTGAATCGATAAGAAAGTGAATGAGGTCGCGTTTAATAAATTGGCCTGTCAGCTGGCTTGTCACTTTGGGCTTGCCGTTCGTATTGAGCGGCTGTATTTCGATTCCGGCGCCGATTGAAGAGTACGCCTTGGCGCGAGCCGCGATGGACGGCGCCAAATCCGTGGATGCGGCACGCTTTGCCCCAGGCTACTATCATCGGGCCCTTGAAGCTTATTCGAAGGCGGAAGTTCTTTATGAACAACGTGAGTACCAGGATGCAAAAGAACTTTTCAATCATTCTCGCATCGATTTTGAAAAGGCCGAGAACGCGGCTCACGTTCAGAGGAAGAAGAGTGGCGAAGTTTTATAAATTCCAAGAATTCCACCGCGGAGTCGCCGCCGTTGCGAGCTTTGCTTTCCTCGCGACCGGGTGTCTCCAGACCCGCACCGACCTCAAGGAGGCTGAGCAAAAGAAGGCGGTGCAGGATCAAGTCGTTTACTTGCAAAAGAGCGCCGCTGACCAAACCGCGAAGTTCAGTGACATCAACAACGACCTTCGTGAAATGGACGGTCGGATTGCCGCCCTTGAAAATAAAGTCAATCAAGTGAACACCCAATTAAAGGATAAACAGGGTGGTGAATCGCAAAAGAATCAGGACTTGGAAAAACGCCTTTCGGCTCTGCAGGATGAAATGGCCAAAATCGAAGGGCAGATGGTGGTGATGGCCCAGGAAGTCCAGTCCCTCAAAAGCACGGGCTCGCCGGGTGGTGATGGCAAGAATACCTTTGAGACCGGTGAGGATTTGTTCGAACGAAAAGAGTGGAAGAAAGCCATTCTCGCCTACCAGAGGTTTCGCGACCAAAATCCCAAGAGTAAAAAATTCGTCAAGGCGACATTGAGAATTGGTCTTTCGTTTCAAGAATTGGGATTGCATGAAGAGGCCAAGACATTTTTTGAAGAAGTGATGAATCGCTTCCCTCAGTCGGATGAGGCGAAGGTGGCAAAGACGAAACTTGCTCAAGGTGAAGAGCCGCACAAGAAAAAGAAGAACAAGTAGAACAAGTGGAACCCGTCGGACAATTTCTTGCACCGGTGCTTGCAATTGAAAGCAGCTGCGACGATACCTCAGTGGCTTTGGTCACCGTGGATGGGAATGTGGTCTCTTGCCTGTCGCAGAGTCAGGATGCCGTGCACACGACCTTCGGGGGAATCGTGCCGGAGCTCGCTTCGCGCAACCACGGCCTGCATCTTCTTCCGTTGATTCAACGGGTTTTAAATGAAAGTCAGGTGGAGCCGCGGGAGCTCTCAGGCTTGGCGGTCACCAGTCGGCCGGGTTTGATCGGGTCCCTGCTCGTCGGAGTCGTCACGGCCAAGACACTGGCCATGGCTTGGCGGCTGGATTGGGTTGGAGTGAACCATCTTGAAGGTCATCTTTTGGCTCCGTTCTTGCGGGATTCAGCCTATTCCCCCGCCTTTTCCTTCGATGAGCCCTTTGTCGCGCTGGCGGTCAGCGGTGGGCACTCCAGCCTTTACGAGGTTCAGCGGCCCGGCCATTACCGTATTTTGGGGTCCACTCTGGATGATGCCGCCGGCGAGGCGTTCGATAAGTTCGCCAAAATGATCGGACTTGGATTTCCCGGCGGTCCCTTGGTTGACCGGTTGGCTGAAAACGGGGATCCGGCGAAGTATCATTTTCCGCGCGGCTTGATTCACGATCCAAGCCTCAACTTTTCCTTTTCGGGATTAAAGAGCGCCGCCCATCGAATCATTGAATCCCTAAGCCCAGGGGGGTTGGAAGCCGAGCGCCCGCACTTATGCGCCTCTTTTCAAGAGGCCGTGGTGGAGGCCTTGTTGGTCAAGCTCGACCGGGCGCGGGAGCTTCTGGGCGTTCGGCGCTACGTTCTCACCGGTGGGGTGAGCGCCAACCGCCGCCTTCGCTGCGGCGTTGAAGGGTGGGCGGGGGGTCACGGGGTCCAGGTGTTGATCCCGCCGCCCCGTTACTGCACGGACAACGCCGCCATGATCGGATTCGCGGGTGCCCTGCGCTTGGCCGCGGGCGAGCGTTCGGCATGGGATTTGGGCCCCCGGCCCAGCGCATTACCCGGGGATTTCTCATGAAGCAAACGGCCCGGGCTCAGCTCGTGCAGGTGATGAAAGAGCTGCGACTGGAGGCGCGGAAAAGTCTGGGGCAAAATTTTTTAGTTTCCGATTCCGCCATCGAACGGATTCTTCGCGCGGCGGCCCGCTTTCAACCGCGATCACTTGTTGAAGTGGGGCCGGGGCTGGGCGCATTGACCGTCGGCCTGAGTGAGCTTTGTGAGCGGCTTGTTTTGTTGGAGCTCGACGCGCGACTGGCGGAGTATTGGCGTTCCCGTTCTTTTGAGGTGGTGGAGGTGGATGCCCTCGCATGGTCCTGGCGGTTGAATTCATTGGCTCGCCCTTGTGTTTTGGCCAGCAACCTCCCGTATCAGATCTCTTCAAGTCTGGTTGTCGACCGGAGCTTGGACCCTCTGCCCCTGGACGGGATGGTTCTGATGTTCCAGAAGGAGGTCGCGCAAAGAATTCGCGCCCGCTCCGGCCAATCAAACTATGGTTTTCTTTCCGTCTTGGCGCAGACTTTTTGGGATATTGAAACATTGCTTGAGGCGGGCCCCGGCGATTTTTATCCTTCGCCGAAGGTGGCGAGCCGGGTTTTGGTCTTCACGCCACGCCAGCCGGGTATCGCGGATCCGAGTTCTTTTTTGCGATTTTTAAAGGCCTGCTTTCTTCATCCGCGCAAATTGATGGCTTCGAACCTCGCCGCGTCCGCCACTTCATCGCGCTCCCAGCCGGGGGCGCAACCGCACCTGCGCTCGTTTTTTATCGATGAAATTGTAAAAATGGGTCTTGCGGAAAAAGTGAGGGCTCAGCAACTTGAGCTCTCGCAATTTGTTGAACTTTTCCATCGGGTCGGCTCGACTTTCGCGGGTGAATCGGGCAGTCTCCGCTCATGAGTGGAATTCTTTTGATCGCGGAAAATCGCAAGGCCCGCTTTGATTATGAAATTCTTCAGACCTTTGAAGCGGGTTTGGTTTTGATGGGAAGTGAAGTGAAATCCCTTCGCGCCAAACAGATTCAATTGAAGGACTCCTACGTGTCCTTCCGGGGTGATGAAGCTTATCTGCAGAACGCCCACATCGCCGAATACCGGGCGAGCAGCTACAACAATCATGTTCCCGAGCGGCTGCGGAAACTCTTGCTGCACCGTCGGGAGCTCGATCGGCTGAACGGCACCATGCGGGAGAAGGGATTGAGTTGCGTGCCGCTCAAGGTTTATTTCAAGAATGGCCGGGTCAAAGTTGAGTTGGCTCTGGTGAGAGGGAAAAAGGCGCGCGACAAACGTGAGTCAATCAAGAAGCGCGAAGTTGATCGCGCCCTCCGCCAGCAGATGCGGACCTAATCCCGCTCAGGACGCTTTTCGCCGTTCGATATATTCGACGGCGGCAATTTTCTCGGCGGGCTGGTCAGCTTTCAGGTTGAGTTGACTTTCTTTGAGCCGGGTTAAAGCCGTCAGGTTATTGACCGAGTCCTTATTGCCAGGGTCGACCTGGATACCCCGAAGAAGCCGGAGTTCAGCTTCGGTTTGGGCCTTCATTGACCGGTACAAATACGAATAAGCGTCGGCCAGATCAAGAAAGTCGTCGGTGGCTCGAATACGGAAATCGCGGGTCGACCAATCGCCCGTGGTGACTTTCCACATATGTCTTTCCATGGAGATGAGGGGACCAATGATGTTCCCAGTGATGCGCAAACTCACCCAAGTCGTCAGCAGCGCGAGGGAAGCCACTGAAAAGATTGAAAACCCGATCATCCAATCCCTCTCGCGTTGCAAGTGTTCAAGCAGTTGGGGTGACTCCTTGAACGCCAAATCGCTAAAGATCTCGTAATTCTGATGCACGAAGTACCAAGTGGGAATTAAGAAAAGAAGCAGGGACCCAAGAAGGAACGCGACAAAGTACAGCGTGTATTTCCACTGGAATTGGGAATTGTAGACCTTGAAAGCCCGATGAACGGGTTTTCGATGGAAAGGGCCCTCCAGTCCTTTGTCAAACAGTCTTCGTCCGTAAATCATGCCGTTCTTCTATTCGTCGGTTTGTGTTTTTCCTAAAGATCTAATAGCCTTAATTCGGGAAAAAACAGGGCTAATATCGACTGTTCAAAACACCAGCGAGCGAGGCGCGACGAGCCCAATGGCCAGAATCATCGAAACGTCCCTTTATTTTTTTCGCCTTGGCTTGACCGGTTTCGGCGGACCTATTGCATTGGTCGGGCAAATGCATGTCGACCTTGTCGATCGGCGCCACTGGATTGAAATCCATGAATTTAGGCAAGCCTTTGCGACCATCAAAGCCATGCCTGGACCCGTGGCTCACCAGATGGCGATTTACATCGCAAGGAAGCGGGCGGGATTTTGGGGCGGCCTTTTGAGCGGATTGTTTCTCATCATCCCAAGCTTCGTGATGATGTTGGGCCTGGCCATGGCTTACGACCAGTTTGTTGAATTTCCAGCCATAACCGAGTTCTTGTACGGTCTTCAAGTCTCCGCTTTGGCTTTGATATTTTACTCGCTGAGGTCTTTGACTCACTCCTATTGGTCGCTCGGAGAATTTTGGGTTTTGTTCATCATTGGCCTTGCGCTCATTGCTTTTGGCTGGATGCCTGAATTTCTTTTGATTCCAATTCTGGGAATTTGGGCGGTGATTATTGATGGATCAAAACGTCGGCGGGGCCCATTGGCCCTTATGGTGCTTCCGTCTTTTGTGTTTGATTATTCAGTTGACGGCTGGATGCTCGCGGCGGGCGTCTCA
>PSRN01000177.1 GCA_003176075.1 Bdellovibrio sp. | reverse complement strand
AGGCCCGCGCAAGCGGGGAGCTCGGCGGCCGGCGACCCTACCCGTTCGCATAGCTGTCGAGAGGCTCCACCGGGTCAGCATTCAAGAGCTGAAACCCCTCGTCCTGACATCTTCGCATGACCCGTTCGCGATACTGGGGATTGACCCACGTCAGAACGCAGCCGCCTCCCCCGGCGCCGCAAATTTTAATGGCAGAGGCTCCTTCCTCGAGCACCGATTTTTCCAAGCGCTGAATTTCCGGACTTGAAAACAAGGGTGTGAGTTGCAATCGCGCCGCCGTTTCTTGCCGAAAAAGGTCGGGAAGCCGTTGCCATTCTTGCGTCACACAAACCCGGCGCGTTTCAGCGGCGACCCGGCGAATTTCATTGAGCGCCGCCATGACCTTTTCCTCGCCCTTAATGACCCGGGTAAAAACATCGAAATTATTCAATCCGGAGTTGTGCGAGCGGCCCGTGTTCACCACCAGGGCGTGCGAGGCCAATGGTGTGTCCCGCAACGAAAGAACAGTCTGACGAACCCCATAATCGGAGTAGTCTAAAATGTTGAGCCCGCCGCTCACCGCCGGAAAATAATCCTGCGTGCCCGTGGGAGTGCGCAGGATTCTAGCTTCAACATTGTGAGCGAAATGAACCAGATCGTTGGGCGAAGGAAGCTTTCGTCCCAACCATTGGTGGATCGCCTTCAAACAACTGATCGTGAGACTCGAACTTCCCCCGATTCCTCCTCCAACAGGACTTTCAGATCGGGTCGTGATTCGGCAATCCTTGAGCTCGGGAAAATGAAGCAAAAGCTCACGAAAAAGCTTGAGCTGGTGATCTCCTTCCTGCGATGCCAATTCACCCAAATCTTTGAATTTCCACTCTCGATTCAGATCTAGAGAATACAGCTGCAGACCCGGCGCCGGCGCCATGGAGACTTCGGTCCACACGCTGATCGCGACATTGACCGTGGTCGCCCCTCCGGCAATGGCATACAAAGGCCACAGGTCCAACGTTCCACCCGCTAAATCCACTCGAGTTGGGGACCGGGCAACGATTGATTTCAATGGGTTTTTGCCTCATCTTTCTTGGCTTCATCTTTCTTGGCATTGGCATTTGCGCTGGCGCTGGCGTTGGAGTTGGCCTTTTCCTTCACGTCTTCCTTTTTGGCCGGAAAGATTTCCTCGACACCCAGGTCCTTCACTTTTGAAGCGTCGACGGCCACGATTTCATCGACCAGGTTCGACTTGGCCAAAACGACGGAGCGATCGACGCCGTTGATCTTTTTCTTTTGCGTTTCGCCGAAAACCAGATCAACCAGGGACTTTCCGCTCGAATCTTTGACGGAAATGCTGTTTTGGGTTTTTCCCGGAGCCTCCCCGCGAGGCATGAATTCCACCGCTTCCAGGGATTGGACCCGATCCAGAACCGCTGCTATTTTTTTGGCATCGACATTCAATTGAGGATCGGACTTGGCAACGACTTTCCAATCATTATCACTCTTTTCCGCCTGCAACACCTGATCCGCCATTTTGATTTCCACTTTATGAACATCCGCCTTTTTGAAATCAAAGGGCGAAGCCTTGTCGCGCAGCTGATCCTCGGAAAACTTGGTCAATTTCTCGGCGTCACTATTTGAAATCGTGCCGATCCGTGAGGGGTTTGAAGTTCGAATCTTGGTATTGGCATTGGAATTGGTGCTATCGTGGCTGCTGTCCTTATCCTTGCCTGACACCAGTTGGGCCGTCCAAATCTTCGCATCAGCCTTACTCCCCGTTGAACTCAATGTCACTTCTATCGTCGCGCTCGGTTTTGCAAACTCTTTTGTGTCCTCGCTCTTCAGCTGGCCTTCCTTTTGAATGGACGTCAGTGAGCCCATCGTCAGCTTATCGAGAATCTCGCGGACTTGCCCTTGGTCAATTTTCCATTTTGGCTTCGCCGGTAAAAACCATACGCCATCACGAAATTCCAACACAACGGGGGCGGCGGAGCCGCTACCATCGTGAGCGGCGGAGCCTCTACGGACATCGTGGGCGCGGACCGCCAGTTTTCTCACATCCTCGGTCTTGGCCTGCAAAAGACGTTTGTCGCGAAAATCAAAAAGGCTTTTTTCCATTTTTGTATGCCATGTGGAAGATCCAAGCAGCGGCTTATCTTCCCGGTTTCTTCGCAAGTAAGCTTCGCCTTGGAAATTTTTGCGACCGGAGACGGAAATTTCCGTTGTCCCTCCCCCCTGATTGGTCACCCTGATTGAACCCTTTGGCTTATCCAAACCAAAAGTTTCCCACTCCGCCTCTTTTTGCCCCAATGCGGCGATCTCGGTGGCCTTCTCCGCCGGCAGTCCTTCAAGAAAACTGCGGACCGCCGCTTGATCAGCCAATTCTTCAATCGGACTCTTGATCCACCATTCATCTTTTTCCTTCTTAAGGACCACGGTATTTTCCAAAACGGGTGTTCCGTCTTTGACCAGGCTCGCGGGGTTGGCGGTCGTCAATTCCAACGAGACGCATTGATCCGGCTTAAAATCTTTGAAAACGATGGAATCTTCCGTTTTCTTTTCTTCCGTTTTCTTTTCCCATTGGAAATCAAAAACAGCGGCGCTCACCGCCACCGCCGTGAGTGCGCCAAAAATCCAAAGGCCCTTGTTTTTCATAAGGATCTCCTCTGCTTCATGAATACCTTCGACGAAACCACAGGGCTCCGCCCAGGGCGTACAGAAGAAACGGAATCGGAATCATAACGAAGATAACGAAACTCCAAAGTCCAGCCGGAGTCATTTCTATCTGCGTTCGCGCGACCTCTTTCGGAGTTACGGAAATAAGGGTCTCATCTTTAGCCAGAAAAGAAAGCGAATTCAAAAAGAGATCGCGATTCAAATATTGGTAAAAGGTCGCGTCGTTTAAGAAATTCGAATCCCCCGCCAATATTAAATTAAATTCCTTGGCGTCCGGAGGCGTCTTCCCGTCGGCAGCTGGAAATTTCCCCTTCACCGCTTCAACAAAAGTGAAAGGGCCGTGACCCGCTTCATTGTCGAAGGAAGTTGAGGTGAAAGCCATGGAGTTAGGACCCGACTTGGCAAGATCCTCCAAAATATAGCCATTGGGAGGTGTCGCCCCTTCCCGCTCCAAAGGTTGAGGCAAACGGAACACCACAAACTCATCCTTGCCGAAGGGCTTTGTCACCGAATGGGAGGAAGAAAAGGATGAAGCCCGGGTGAATTTGGGGTCCATCGCCCGACCAATGCCGGGAATTTCCATCACCGTCACCGCGACGTTATTGGACAGTTTGATTCCCAAATTTTTCAAGAAACCATCGAGGCCGTGCTGCGCGTGAGGGCGCAACGCTATGAAGACATTCCCTCCCCCGCGCAAAAAGTTTTCCAAGGCCTTGATTTCCACTTCCAGAAAGGGCTGCTGCGGTCCGAGAATCAGCAAAACGTCGGCGTCTTTCGGCACCTGGCCGCTTTCGGAAAATTGAAAAGGTTTCACCTGATAGCGATTCCCTTCCAAAACATCCTTTAAGAAACTGATGCCGGAGCCATCCTGCTGACGCTCCAAGGGCATTTCCTGGTGCCCCGTGAGGGTGTAGACCATCTTGTCTTTTTCCCGCGTCGCCTTAACGAGGGCACTGGTGATTTCCTGCTCGTCGATCTTTTCAATCAGGTTGGTTCGACCCTGGTACTCCAAGATCACTGACTGAGTTCCCTTCTTGATGTTGTACTTCTCCGTCAAGGCGGGGTTTTGGTTCACTTCGACGAATTCCAGCTTCACTTTGGGGGATTGGTCTTGATACTTACGCATCAATTCGATGAACATGTGGCGATTTTGTTCAACCCCTTCCGTCCCCTCCTTGTAAAAATAAATAACCTTCAGATCATCCTTCAAACCCTTGAGAAGCTGGACCGATTGATCGGAAAGGCTATTGATCTTGTTCATCGAAAAATCCCAGGTCACGTAGCGACGGAAACCAAGGACGTTGACCGCCACCATCAGCGTGAAAACCAAGAGAATCATTGTCCCCATGGACATTCCCTGCTTGGTGGTCTTCATCGCGAAAAACTCACCGAAAAATTTTCGATCCACCCAGAAGCCGGCCGCGGCGAAAACGACGAAAAAGGCCAACATGATCCACAGGAATGGCACCCAAGTCCCGAGAATCACCCGAACGATGCCAAAGCTTCCCAAACTGATCCCGGACAAAAAGAGAAGTATTTTTGCAAGTTGACTCATGTCTTACCTCCAGCGGGATGACTCAATGACACGTTCACTGAGGAAACCGAACAAAAATATAGCGCTGCCAAAAAAGATCAAAGTGCTGCTGCGGACGGTGCCCTCCACCATGGCCGTCAGGTGCTGATTGAGCGAAATATGCTCAAACACGGACCGCGCCGTTGAACTGTCGACCACCTCCACACCCACGCCGACGAACCAAATGGAAATATTGAAAAGAACGGCCATGGCAAAGGCGACAATGGCTGATTCGGTCAAAGACGAACAAAAAAGACTCATGGCCGCATAGACCGCCGCGACCAAAAAAATTCCCAAAAAGGCGACAACCAAAGGCCCCCAATTGATCTTGGCGAAGTAGGCCGTGCTCAGGGGATAAAGAAAAGCCAGCAACATGATGACGAAAATGGCGGCCAGGGCAGCCAGGTATTTTCCGATCACGATTTGCGCCGAGGTGATCGGAGAGGTCAGCAGCAGATCAAAGGTCTTCATCTTTTTTTCCTCGGCAAACAAACGCATGGTGAGAGCCGGAACCACCAGAATCAACATCAGATTCAAGTAGCTTAAATGTTTAAGGAAGACGCCATAATGAATATTGAGCTGCTGGCCCCCGCTATTGTGGGCGAACATCATGGCGTTGCGGGCCTGATCTTGAAAGGACCGCAAACTGATCGGATAAAGAAAGCTCAGCAGCGTTGCCATCAGGGCGCAAACCAACAGAAAGTTGGGGTTGAAAAGAAAGCCCTTAAATTCTTTTCTAAAAATCGCAATAATCGGTCTCATGCATGGACCTCCATTCGTTGGCCCGACCCATTGGGACTGCTGTCTCCGTAGGTGAGTTTCAAGAAAATATCTTCCAAATCAGCTTTCACGGAACCGATCTCAAGGAGACCATATCCCCCAGCGATGATTTCGCGCGCCACGGTTTCAACGATTTCATCGTCGCTTTCCGTATCGAGCTCCCAGTCCTGCGGCGTGGCCCCGCTGACCACCTTCTGAATGCCGCGGATGCCTTTCAGCTTGGCGCCCAGTTCGGCCGCGCTTTTTCGAACCTTCAGATGAACTTTCCGTCCGCCTGATTGCAAAGCCGAAAGGTTGGCCAGTGAATCCTGTGCCACGATTTTTCCACGATGGATGATGATGATCCGCTCACAGGTGGCTTGAACTTCCGGCAGGATGTGAGTGGACAGAATGATCGTGTGTTGGCCCCGCAGCTCTTTAATGAGATCGCGGATTTCAGCCACCTGCTTGGGGTCAAGTCCCACGGTGGGCTCATCCAGAATAAGAACCTCAGGATCCGACACCAATGCTTGGGCTATGCCCACCCGCTGTTTGAATCCCTTGGACAGGTTGTGAATCAAACGACGGCGCACCTGACCCAGATTGGTTTTCTCGACGGCCCGATTGACCAATTGCAGCCGGCGTTCCTTTTCGACCCCTTTGAGTTCCGCCACGTAAGAAAGATACTCTTCCACGTTCATGTCCAGGTAGACCGGTGGGGTTTCAGGCAAGTAGCCAATCCGGCGTTTCACCTCGATGGGATTTTCAAATACGTCGTAGCCGGCAATCTGCGCCGCGCCCGAACTCGGCGCCATGAAACCGGTAATAATTTTCATGGTCGTTGATTTTCCCGCCCCATTGGGTCCAAGGAAGCCGACCACTTCACCTTTTTTCACCGTAAAATTGAGAGAGTCGATGGCCACATGGTCACCGTACTTCTTTGTCAACTGTGAAACTTCAATCACTCACAACCTCCAAGATTCCTTAAACCAATCATTCTCACAACCTCCCAAGATTCATTAAACCAATCATTCTCACAACCTCCCAACAATCATTCGAAAAACGCAATTCGATAAACGCAGTTTATTGAGCCAGGCTAAGAAATCAAGTCTGTGACGCGCGGTCGTAAACCAGGCTGAACACGGCGGCGGAATGATAAGTGACTCTCCCCAGTTTGTCACCCTTGATGGGGCGAACATAGCGACATTCAACCACTAGAACTTCGAATTTCATCGGCTGACTCAATTTCCCCCGCGTTTTTTGTTCTAAAATCCAGCGGGCCACGCGCTCCAACTCTGAATGCGGCACCGACTGACCTTTGTTGCGAAAGATGATGGCATGCGCGCTCGGTTCGTCCTTGATATGGAGCCAGAGGTCAAAGGGTCGCGCCTGACGCAGAATTGCCAAATTGTCGGCGCCGGATTTGCCGATGATCGCCTGCAGCCCACCCGCCAGTTGCAAGGTCCGACCGCGGGCGGCCGAGTTGGCCATCGCCCGTGTTCCCGGTGGGGCCTGCTTGGGGGAGGCTCGGATTGATTCCGGATGGACAAGTTGCAATTCCATTCGCGCAATTTCTTCATTGATGGTTTTCAGGCGGAGCTCAGTTCCTTGGCGTTTTTGCTTAAGGCTCTTGGCCTTGGCAAAGGCCTTTTCGCGATTCCCGGCAACAGTCATCCTCGGATCCCAAAGATCCATGAACTCCTCGGGCACCTCCTGCGGCTGCTTGAGCGCTTCCCCCATCTGGCGAAGGCGTGACTCCAAATCCGAATGCAGACTTTCCTCCAACTTGCCCCTGGCGACAATCTTCTTCGCCAGATCCTTTCGCAGCTTTGATTCGATATCGATGGACGATTTTCTACTCGTCGCCTGACCTGGCCATCGCCAAGATAAAAAGTCTTGCCCCCATTGTTGCCAATCCCTCGGTTCCGGCGGCAAAAGATCAGTCACCGTGGCGGCCAGTTCCCTGGTCGGATTCCAAGAAACCTTTTTTTCACCGGCCTCGACGATGGCGTTGACCGCGTGGGGAACAAGAACCAGCCGCAAATCACACCGCCTGGGACTGTTCGCCTTGCCGAAATGAAATTCAACCACTCGGCCCTCCTCTGCACGCCAATTCAGCTCTTGCACAAAAAGATTCCCGGCGTGCGCCGTCAAAAACAGAGAAAGCGGCTTGGGCTTTTTCGTAAAAGTCTTACTCACGTCCTTCCAGCGGGCGAGAAGCTCCTGACCCCAAAGAAATACCACAAAGGGATGAGCGCGACGAAGGTCGATCAGAATAACGAGGCTATCCTTGCCGTGGAGTTCAAGACAAAGAAGTTCGTCGCCATCTGTCCACGTTCTTTGCAGCTGCGCTCCCTCGATCCGACCTTGTATGGAGCTGATTTCATCCCCGAGTTCGAGGGCGTTAAGGACTTTCATTGGACCAAGGTACCCCTAAGAAAATCTTGAAGAAAGCCGAAAAATGAAAAGTATGAGTCAAGATCGTTTACTGGAAATTCTGATGGACCGCCTGTCGAGAACAGAAGCCCAACGCGAGTCCGAAGATGAACTCATTTTTCATGTCACCACCCAATACTTGGTGGAACTGATGACGCAAGGAAATATTCCGCATTATAAGTTGGATGAGCTCGAGCAAGATTTGCAAGAAGAGCTGCGGGATATCTACCGCAAGAAAACCTACGGATCGTTGAGTCCGCGAGATTATCAGAAAAGAATCCGTAAGATCAAAAAGGTCGCCGCGTCTTAGAACCCTTAACTCCACTTTTCCAAGATGGCGCAAAAAAAGGGTCCTGAACCTTGCGAGTGATCTGGCAGGATGTGAAAGCCAAAGTCCGCGGACTCCGAACCTGCTGGGTCTTCGCCCCTGATCAACCGAACCCGATCTTTCTTCTTTTCCAACAGCCGTGCGACCACTCCTTCGTTTTCGAGTTTTGAAAGGGTACAAGTGGAATAAACAATTCGCCCGCCGGGTTTGGCCGCCTCAAACCCGCCGGCGAGCAAACCGTATTGGCGCTGTGAAAGTCGTTTGGCTTGCGCTGGCGTCCATTCTTTCAATCGTTGCGGCGAGTGAATGAGATGCCGTTCACCAGAACAAGGAGCATCGACAAGAACGCGATCAAAAGAACAAGAGTGTCGTTTCGCAAGCAATCCCCCGTCTTGCCCCGTGATCACCACGCGCTCGCGAACGTCGCGCGGGACATACTGCTGTATGACCTTTCTCAGTCGAGCCCGACGGGCTTGCGAGAATTCGTTCAAAACAACATTCCCTTCGCCGCCCGAAGCCTCAATGAGAATCAGTGATTTACCACCCGGGGCTGCGCACAGATCGAGCACCTGCTGACCGGGCTCCACGCCAAGAGCTTGCGCTATGACAATACTCCCGGGATCCATATAATAGATCGACAAAAGACCCTTTTTCCCTCGGGGAATTGCGGCTGGGTTTGGCGCATCGTCGCCAATGGGCGGGGGGTCAAAGGCGTTGATGCGGGCTACTTGGGTTTCCTTTTGATGAAGAGCCTCCCACAGGTGAGGCCAGCGATCGCCCCATTGGTTTCGGTAGAATTCGTGAAAAGCAGAACTGTCTTTCATTTTGGTTTCAAGTCAACGTGCCAAAAACTAGTAAAACGTTTCATTAAAACATTTACAGATCAGACTGCGGTTTATTATCTGTAAAGTATTTAATGAAACGTTAAACTAGTGAGCGCGGACGCAGCTTCCGTCGGCGTATGCCCAACCCCTTCTTTCGACCCTGAATGTTGCCTAGGCTGGCGACCAAGCAAAAGACTTTGCTTCCACCTAGTGGAAGTGGCCTGAATTCTGCCGCCACTGAACGTAATCTTCAAGATGCATGCTTAATGCAACAAGGTCCAAATTCTCAAAATCACTTCTTATCCGTATTGGCAGCCCTTGGCGCTCCATCTGCTTCTGAACAAGAAGAGACAGGGCATCACCAAGAGAGGCTCCAGCTCGGCCAAATGGATTCGTCCAAAACCATACCCATTCAAACTCAAACAAGGCCGTTGTTCGCTCGATCCCTGCAAGTTCCAGGAACATCGCCCTTTGCCAAAGATCCCGCAACCTTTGCCTGAGTAATGGCACCTGCTTATCCTTCGCATGTCCAATATAAAACGTATTCTTGTTCACCTGATAAATGTAAAAAGAAACATCCTGCCCACCGACCTCGTAAGGGAAATGCCACACCCGTGCTATGCCAGTCCTAGACGGTTCGAGAGATTGATGAACAGCGAATATTGATGAATCTATCATTTCTAAATGTGATTCCTCAACTGGAAGCCGTTCCATCAGTTGGCGCCAGACTGAGCCTTCACGCAAATGACCGTGAATGCCGAAACTCCATGCCTGGCTTATTCCCTCGCCCTTCCAACGCTTTTGCCAGCCTGCTTCGCCGGAGGGTTCCATCATCTGAGCAAAGGCGGTGTTGTACTTGCGAGAAAGAGCAAGGCGTGCGTTAAACAAGTCCAAAGCCAAATCCTCGAGGTTTTCAGAAGTGGCCTCACGCGTTCGTATGAAGCCGCCAAATATTTCTTGAAAGTCCCTGCCCATGGCGTCGATGGGCTTCTCGGCAATCAATGCCCCATAGTTGCGACCGAATACATCGGAACAGAAACTCGTGGTATCCTGAGTGGCCGGCGCGGGAAGGGAATACAGAAGAAGTGCGAAAAATGCGCGGCCAAGCAAACTGAAATGGAATCGGGATGTACTGCCGAAATCGATGAAAATGTCGCTCTGGACCGTCTGGTTCATTTCAAAATTCCATATGTCAGTCACCCCCAAATGCCTTGCAACAATTGCTCACTACCTAAGTCATCTGCCGATGCGTTTTCAGATGGTGAGATAATAGACAACGAACATGATTCGGTCTCTTATAAACTGCCTTAAATTGAAAAAAGCTTACCGTCACTCTATCGCATTTTCATGTAATAGCCAAGAACATGTTCATCCGTAACTGATCGGAGCTCTATCGACAATCATCGGTCTCGTACATCCGCACTTCGATTGGCCAGTCGATCGGTTGGTCGCTTTTGGAGCAGTTTTCAGGACATGCTGGATTGAGTGGGATAGTTGTAAGTATGAAATTGTTTCTCGCTTAAATCTCCTGTTAATTATTGGTTTGTTTCTGATCATAGGGGATTTTCCATTGATGCCAAGACTCGGTTCTTTCTTGATGTCCATCTGCATTGGATGTTTATTTCTTTGCTTTCCTGAGCTGACCCATGCTCAGGTTCGGTTGTTTCTTGTCTCCGATGTTCATTCAGACCCAGAGTTCATCGTGAGGAGCGCCCCTCAGATTGATGTGCTGGCGCAAAGATTCTTGAGAGAAAACCCATTCGGTCAAATTGTGGTGTTGGTTCTTGGCGATTTCACTTCTGTGACTCCTTATACCCGTCGTGGATTCGGATCGCACTTCCTTCAAGTCCTCCATTTTTTTTCGAGGTGGCGCGATTACACTGTCTTGTTCGTCCCAGGTAATCATGATGCCCTCGATTGGGCCATTGAAAGGGAAATTGGACCAGATCTCTTTCTGCGGCAAATGGATGATTTCCATGGGTGGGGTGTTCACGTTCTTGCTGCAAATATGAACGGTAAGGTCGAGGACGTGCAGCGGACCGTTCAGCCGTCCTATGACCTCGTGGGAGCAAGGGGTACTCGCGTCCTAGGCTTAGCTCTCGAGCAATTGGTGAGCAGGTCCAACTTGTCCCAAAGGATGGCCGATAACATGTTTACGATTCACTCTTATGAGACTGCTCTTCAACAACAATTGGTCCGGGCTTATGCCGACGGCGTAAAAAATCTTGTTCTTGCTGTCCATGATGGTTTCGATGTGGTGTCAACTTTAGGGGCTCAGGTGAAGCGCGTTGCCCAGTCTCGAGGAATCAACATAGCTGTGGTGGCGGCCGCCGATGACCACGATGTCCACACCATTAATGCCGATGGAACGCTTTATTTGGATGCTGGATCGAAAGGACGTTTCACTATGGCGGACCTGAGAGAGGATGGCACATACCTTTCTAAAAGCGCTATTCACTATGGGATACCAGGTGATCATGAGAAAAGGATTGAAGAGGGGGTGGAGTTGGAACTTGTAACCGCTACTTCCGGGGTCCCACATGTCATGCTGGGTGAGTTGGCCAGAAGGTGGGATTCGTGGCAACAAGATACGAAAACCCAACTTGATCGGGTCCTCGGCTTCACAAAAAAGGGGTTTCAGGCGACTAAAAAGGCCCTGATGGATGGCCCTAACGATTTAGGTTCCTTGTTCGCCGAAACGCTTTCTCACTGGACAAGAAATCAGCCTTGGTACGATTCTTCAGTTCCTGTGGTCAGTTTTTTTAACTCAAGCTCTTACTCATATGAAAAGCCTATCCCGAGGGGTCCCATTTCGGAGCTTTTGTTACGAACAGTCATCCCCCACATCGATGCAGCGGCGGTTTACCAAGTCTCGGGTCGAGAACTGAAGGAGCTTTATTTCAGTTTGCGAGATGCCCATCCCGGGTGCAAAAAGAAAGGCTTCACCCCCCAAACGAGTTTTAACTTTCGTTATAGGAACAAGAAGATCGAAATTTTTCATTCAAGTCGTTGGCAAGAAGTGGAAGATGATGGGCAATACTTTCTGGCAGTGGATGGATTTTTGGCCCGCCACCAGGATGGTGGCGCCTGGAGAATTGAAGAATGGGTCAAGATATTCAACAGCCGCCTACCCCAAGGAGAGGTTATTTTCCAAGATCTCCTCGTCGACACCTTCCCTGGAATCGTGAGTCTGTTTGAAGAAGGAAAGCTGGGCTTCACCGTTCAACGGGAAGTGCAGCGGCGAGCTGTTCTTGCGAAATGGGCATCTCGCGGAGAAGAGAAGAAAACAAAGTTCGTTCGCGGTTCTTCCTCACGTCGATGCGAATCGGTTAATGCTGGGCTGTTCTAACTTTTACCAAAAAAAAACAAGTGGGGCACCTGGAAGAGTACTCTTTGGCCTTCCAGCTCAGCGCCCGACGCTCGCTCGAACGCAATTCTATTAGCTTCCCAAAACCGTCTATGGACCCCGCTTGCAAGGGATTTTTTTAAAGCCCCCCGCCGAGGCTTGAAGATTCTCTTCAATGGGAAGTCACCCACCGTCATCACGTAGCTGCTAAAAACCTTCAGGGAATGGTGACGAAGTCAAAAAAATATTTCTCCCTCGTTGACGTGATGTCAACGAGGTCGGGGCATGGGGCAGAGCCCCATATCAGCCAGGAGGGCTGTCCTTATTAACGATCTTCGTGCTCACACGGGCTGACAGTTACAATTTGAGAAGTCAGTTGCTGGCGTCTATACGGTGTTAAACAGAAATACTGTTTCGCCTGGATAATGTTCGCTAGTCCCTTGTCCTCATCGAGTTGGCGACGTTAGTTCGTCCAGGTTTTGATCAGGCTCCCAAGGGACTGTCATCTTGACTCTCCTTATATCCTTCGTTGTCTACCCTCGCACTTCTTTTGGTTCACTATACCTACAGCAAACCGCGGGGTCCACTTTATTGAGTTGTGTGTCTGAGGTTTTGGGAAGCCAATAGAATTGCGTTCGAGCGAGCGTCGGGCGCTGAGGCCCTCACCCCCGCAGCGGAAAGTGACAAGTGAACTCGGCCCCTTGCCCCACTTGCGTGGCGACTTCGACCGACCCGCCGTGGGTTTGCATGATATGCTTGACGATCGAAAGTCCCAGCCCCGTCCCGCCCGCGTCGCGCGAGCGACCCTTGTCAATACGGTAGAACCGCTCGAACAGCCGACCCAAATGTTCCTCGCCAATACCTGGACCATTGTCTTTCACCGAAAGACAAACCTCCTTGTCGCCGCGGGGTTGGGACCAGGAAATATCCACTTGGCTCCCTTCGGGTATGTATTTGATGGCGTTTCCCACAAGGTTGGTGAGCACCTGATCCACCAACTTGAAATCGGCTTTGAAAGCATCGCAATCAAAACGGGCTTTGAGCATGATTTTTTTCTCCGCCGCCAAGGGAGTTAAACGCTCGAGCACCTCTTCCGTCACCTCTTCCGGTTGCACCATGGACCAATTGGTGGTCGCGTTGGCCTCAAGCGCGGAAATGGTGAGCAAGTCATTGGTCAGCTCGATCAGGCGATCAACGCTTTTGGCGATCTTTTCGAGGAAGACGGGAAGGTGTTCGTACGATTCGTGACTTACATCCTCGCGCGCCGTCGCCAAATAACCTTTGATGCTCGTCAGCGGGGTTCGCAACTCATGGGAAGCGTTTTCGACGAATTCAGCACGGATTTTCTCAGCCCGCTTGAGTTCGGTGATATCGAGAAAGATGCCCATGCCGCCGTAAATGTCCCGGTTTTGTTCTTCCCGCAAAGGAGAAAAACGCATCGAGAAAAATCGCTCGTGCCGGTCGAGCCTTGTCGACATCCGTTTCTGCAAGGTTTCGGCGGTTCCATTGTTGAGAGACCGGCGAATTTTATCCAGGAGTTCGGGATCGCGGAAGACATCGGTGAGTTTGAGATCGCTCCCCTGCCCTCCCGACCGGACCTGATCGGGCTGCAGAAACTGGGTGGCGAACTTTGAGTTGTAATAATGAATATTCTCTTCGCGATCGAGACTGAACACGGCCTCTTCGAGGAAAGTCATCAGCGCCTGGGCCTCCTCCCTCTCGTGGGCCAATTGCGTTCGCCGTTTCTTGAGTTTCTTGCGGATCTTGTCGAGGGCCTGTTCGAGCTCGTAATATTCTCCCGGCTCCTGCTGAAAGAGTTCGTCATCCGTCTCAAGAATCAGGGGCATTTGTTTCTTACTGGCGATGCGAAGAGCCTTCAAAATCACACGGCGAAGAGGAAGGGTCAAACGATAGGCGGTGAGGACACCGCCCACGAAAGCCGAACCCACATAAACGAAGATCAGCAGGAAAAGATCATCGGTGAAGCGAACGGCCATAAAGCCGCGGGTCGCAATCGCCAAAGTTAAAACAAAAACGGCGGTCAGCAAGAAGATCAGCGTAATGCAAATTTTGCCAAAGACTCGCCAGGGAAAATATCGGGTTGTCATTCAGCCCGAATTCTGTAGCCTACTCCGCGAATTGTTTCAATCCAATCGGCTTCTGAGCCCAGCTTTTTCCGCAAACCGAAAACATGGGTATCGACAGTCCGACCGGTCACCGAAATCCCTTCGCCTTGCACCACTTCAATCAGGTGATCACGCGTCAACACCCGACCGGTACTGCCCATCATCTCACTGAGAATCTTAAACTCCGACGGAGTCAGATGAACGGGTTCGCCGTGGATTTTCACCTCGTAGGCGGCCAGGTTCAGTGTGATTCCCCCGATTTGCAAAACCTCCGCCGGTTCGCCGTCACTGGACTCGTTGGGTTGCCGTTGGGACCGCCGCAAAAGGGCTCGCACCCTTGCGGTCAAAACGGAGGGTTCAAAGGGTTTGGTCAGGTAATCATCGGCACCGGCTTCCAATCCTTCGCAAATATCTTTCGGTTCGGCTTTGGCCGTCACCATCAGAACCGGGATCGAACTCGGATTCGGCATGACCCGTAAGAATTCGAGACCGTTCATCTGCGGCAACATCCAATCCAAAACCACCAAATCAAAATGACCCTTCTTCATTTGTTCGAGGCCTTCAACGGCCGTGGAGCATTGCTGCACCCGGTGACCCTGACGAAGAAGCAATAAACTGATCAGCTCGCGAATCTCGGTTTCGTCTTCAATCACCAGGACTTGAGCCGGCTGAAGATCAAGCGTACTTCCCATGACGGATATCTTTCCCAGTGGAGAAGTAGATGACGTCTTCTGCAATATTGGTTGCATGATCCCCGATCCTTTCCAAGTTACGAGCAATCAGGATCAAATCGAGACCCGCCTCCACGTCCGCGGCGTTCAGCTTGATTTGCCCCACCATCGATTCAAAGATGTTTTGCTTGCGCACATCCAGCTCGTCATCCGTGACCAAGATTTTCTGCGCCAGTCCCATGTCCCGGCGGACAAAACTGTCCAAGGCCTCTTTGACCATCTCACGAGCCACGCGGGACATGACGCGAATTTCATCCACTGAAAGATGGGTCGTGCGGCGTACAAAATCCCGGCCTGTATGGGCCATGTTGATGCATTGATCACCCATGCGTTCCAGGTCCACGTTGATCTTGATGGCGGAAACGACCATGCGGAGGTCACCAGCCACCGGCCCCTGCACGGCCAGGTAATTGGTGCAGGCCTCATCCAACTGAAGATGGGACCTGTTGATCTGTTCTTCGATGCTGAACACGGCGGCAAATTTTTGCAGGTCTTGTTCGATCAATCCGGTGGTCACGAGCTCTAAAGCTCGCTCCACCAACCCACCCATGCTGAGCAGGAGGCGGCGAATATCATCGAGCTGAATTTGAAACGACCTTTCCACTTCAAGCACTCCTTAGCCATGATTGATGCTCATAAAAAGTTCAAGGGATGTCGAGGGAAAAAACAGAATCCTAACAGAAAGATTCCATCAGCGCGACCTCTTCAATTAAGCGACGACTTCCGCGACGGCTTCCGCGACGGTTTAGGTGGCGGTTTAGGTGGCGGTTTCAGTGGCGATTGACCGCTGTTTGACCGGCGTTTTAAGGTCTTGTTAATGGCCCGTCAAAGGGCCCTAAAGCGCCGGCGGCTTCTGCAGGTAAGGGCAAGTGGTCGATTCCGCTGTCGAAAGCGCCCGACTTTGTTTCATTTGCGGATCGTTGCCATTGAGAACCTTTTTCAACCTCTCCAGGTTTTCATATCCATCCTTGGCGTCGTTGGGCTGCGGTGAGTACTTAAACATCTCGCAAATGTTGTGAAAAGCCTCGGCAAACCTTCCAAGGTTGGCCTGGGCCAGTCCCAAGGCCAAGTAATTGACGGCGATGACGTGCTGATGAACCATATTTTGGGCGATAAAATCGGGGTCGACGACTTTGGTTTGAAGATAGGCGACCACCTCGGCGTTTCGTCCTTGTCGAAGAAGCGCATAGCCCAGATTGCCACTGGAAATGGCCGACACCGGCAGACTGGCCGTGGCCTGGCGGAAATACTTTTCCGCCTCCTTCCAATCGCCGCGGCCAAAGGCAAAATATCCCAAGTAATTGTTGGCACTGTGGCTGTAGGGATGGGTATTGATGATCGAGTGAAAAAAAGTCTCGCTGTCGTGCCAGTCCTGAATGCGAAGGTGGGTTTGCATTCCCCAAACAACCATCGCCGGGAAAATCAGCCAGGCGATGGAGAAGTGGTTGAGCACGGGAACCTTCTTGAGCGCCGGCCAGTTCTTGAGCCAGGCGGGAGGCCAAAGATAGAGGAAGGCCGCCAGAAAACCAAAGGCCGGCAGCGCGGGAATGAAATAATGGTCCGCCACACTCGAAATCCTCTGATAATTGAAGGGGATCACGCCCGAAGTGGGGGCCATCGGTACAATCCACAGGGCCGCAAATAAGATCAGCTCGCGCCAACGCTTCCAAAAGAGCAAGGGTAAGGCCAGCAACCACACGACGAGCCAAGGGACGGTCTCACGCCAAAGTCCCCATTCCAGGACCCGCGGTGGCGTTCGGCCGTAATCCGCCGACAGGGGTCCCCCACCAAAGAATTGGCGGATGTAAAATCCAAACGTGTCAGCCATGATAAAAGGACGGTCCGGAACGGCGGCTGACTGCAGCCCAATCATGAATTTTGACTGGATGTCGTGGGTCCACATGGAAAAGGCAATCCCAAGAATCAGCATCGCCCCCATCAGCCCGTTCCACGATTTTCGGCGCAAGCCCGGCAACAGATAAACCAAGAACATCAAAGTTACCGACAGTGTCACCGACGAAGGTTTGCTGAGAAGGGACAGCACAAAAAACACGAAGGCGAGAAACAGTTTTTGGCTGCGCAAGACAGTGATCAAGCAAAGCATCGTCCAAAAATAGGACATCAAATCGCGAAACCCCGAATGCCAGGAGACCGCGCCCACTTGAAAAGGATGAAAGGCGAAAATCAGGGTGCCAAGAAAAGCCGCCCAGTCGATCTCCTCCGGCGGAAAGATCGCCTTTTTCTTAACTTGAGGATAAAGGTAGCGAAGCAGCCAGCGAATAAAGTGAAAGGTCAGAACCGAGTTCACAAAAAGAAAGATCACGTTCAACAGGGCGAAGGGCCAGGCCGAAGCCAGACCAAAAACCGACGCCAGGATATCCCAGATCGTGTAAGTCAAAGGAATGTAAAAACCCATGTAGGGCTCTTCCCAAAACTTTTTCCAACTGCCGTTCAAAATAATGGGGTTCTGATAAAGATTAAAATCGTCGTCCCACATGATGAACTGATTGGAAAAGACCGGAGACCAAATGATCAGAAGAACCAGCGCCAAAAATCCCAGGATCGCCCGCCGGCCGCGCGGATCGGAAAAATGAAAATACGGAGTCTCCTCGTAGAATCTAATCAAGTTTGAGATAGACAGAAAGCCTCCAGCTTTGTTGATCACGCGCTAAAACGCTGTGATGAGGTCCAAAGGACGTGGCCGCGTTGGACAAAATCCACTGGGGTCCCGACTGGGGTTGCAGAGCTAGTCCAAAGCTGCTGCTTGAAATGGCTCGCCCTCCGTCACCGCGGACGGGTTCCCAGCGGTCGGAGCGGATGAAGGCTGACCATTCCCCCTCGGGCCCCGTCCAGTCGTAATTAAGATGCCCGGAAAAACCCTGGGCATGCACCCGCTGCCCCAACAGATCCGTCAAATCCACCCCTTGCGCCACCTTGCCGGAGATGGCGTCGGCGGGGTCATCAGCCACCAGGTACTCCACGTGAGCGCCGACGCCGCCCACACCCCGCTTCCCCTGGGTCCAAAGCGACATTGAGGCGCGTTGCTTGACGGCTTGAATGAGATCAATGTTTTGATAACCACCTTGCAAGTAAGTGATCATGAACATCCACTGCCGCTCGGCCGCCGTTTTCCACTCGCCGATAAACCACGTTCCAATGTCCTTGAAGGTTCCCTGACCCACCTGACCCCGCCCCTGACCGTTGGTGACCGAGAATCCGGTGGACCAGCTTTCAAAAATGGTCCCCTGGATGCGAAAACCATAATCGGATTCCGGCAAATAGGATTGGGTTACGAACGGATAATCCATTTCCGCGAAAAGGCGGCGCAAGGGTGAGTAGTTCTCCTGCCGGGTGAAAACGTCGGAGATCAAAAGGCCCAGCTGCAAATCACCGGTGGGAGAAATCGCCGTCCGGTAAGTCACTTCGTTCAGGAAAATCTCGGTCGCGTTCCCGTTGGTTGCACCCTCGCCGGCCGCGGAACCACCAGCCGCTGACCCGCCGGTGGCAGACCCGCTGGTGGCCACAGTGCCTTGGGTCGGCGTAGCCCCGTCCAACTCCACCCAAAAGCTGCTTTTCTCAGTGAAATCCTTTTGCAGCCGCAAACCCAGAAATGGAATTTCAAATTGCGTGTTGCCATTGACGCCCGAAGGTTTTTGATCGTAGCGGAGATCGGCGACGACTTCGCCTTCAAATTTCCACTTTTTGGCGGTGGACTCCTCAGCCGACTCCTTAACCGACTCCGCCTTAACCGGCTCGGCTTTAACCGGCTCTGCCGGTTTCACCGACTCGGCCCCCCAAGAGGGTCCAGAGGCCGCCGCACATGAAAGCGCAAAAAAACACGCTCGGCGGAAAAATATCTTGCCACTCCAGTGCATTATTTTAGGCTAACTCGTATACATTATGGGTGACAAGAGAACATTGGCGGCGATCGATATTGGCAGCAACGCGATTCGGATGATCATCGCCGAAGTTGCCGAATCATCGGGCCAGGTAAAATTCGTTCCGGTGCGAAAGTATCGCATGCCCATCCGTTTGGGAAATGATGTTTTCGAGTCAGGTAAAATCAGCGGCAAGAACTTGAAAGCTTCCGTCCAGGCTTTCATGAAGTTCAGTCAGCTCAGCAAGAAACACGGCGTGCAAAGCCTCCAGGCGGTCGGGACGAGTGCCCTGCGTGAGGCCAAGAATCAAATCCATTTTGTTGAATTGATGCGGCGAAAGAGCGGAATTCAAATTGAGATCATTGACGGCACAAAAGAAGCCGAGCTGATTCATCAGGCAGTTTCCCGCCAAGTGCGTATCGACAATGCGAGGGCCCTTCTGGTCGACGTGGGTGGCGGGAGCGTCGAACTCACCGTTTCACAGGAAGGAAAAATTGAACGCTCGCAAAGCTTTCCCTTTGGCACGGTTCGCTCGCTCAAACTGATGAAGAAGCGGAACTTCCACGAAGAACATATGAATCTGATCATTGGTGACTTCATCCGCCCCTTGAGCCAGTTCCTGTGGAATGGCACCAGTCCGCGCGTTGATTTCGCCATTGGCACCGGCGGCAATCTGGAGACCCTTGGAAAGTTGAAACCCGTCCTCCTTGACAAAGGCTCGCGCACGGAGATGACTGACGTCGAACTTGAAAATCTCATTCGAAAATTGCAGCAAGTTTCATTGAAAGACCGGGTGCAGCGGCTGGGGCTTCGGCCCGACCGTGCCGATGTCATCATCCCCGCCAGCCTGGTGGTCCAGGTGGTCCTGCGACAAGCTTCCATTCACCGGTTGGTGATCCCTTATGTGGGTTTGAAGGATGGAATCCTCTGGTCCATGCTTGAACAGACCGGCAAGTTCGTTGGCTCGCCCCCTTCCAACGGCCCAGCGAGCCCTTCGGGATCGGCAAAGGGTTCTTCACTTTCAGCGAACAAAGTGAACACTGCGAATGCAGTGAACCCATCAGGCGCCATCAAACCAACTAGAGCCTGTCCCGAGTCCTACGCATCTCTAAGGTGTTAGGGCATTCTCGAAGGATTTCGACGGTTACCCTTTAGCTTAGAAAAGGACATTTTCAAGTGTTATGCCTCTTGATTCTGATTTAAACTGATGGTATAAAAACCATCAGTGAAAGCGGTCGAGATATTTCGGCAAAAAACTGTTTTGAGACACGAATCCAGCAAATCACTGGGGATTTTCGAGATTGCCATATTTCAGGTGCCTGTCAGCACGCACTATCCCGAAGGGATAAAGTATCGTGCTTGGTTATCAGAGAGCGGTGAAACCATATTTGGTTTTGACAATCATAAGCCAAAAGGCCCGCACCTTCATATCGGCGATCAAGAAGTTGGTTATGTCTTTCGCGGAATAAGAGAATTAAAAACTGACGTTGAGGCGATGATCAGAAAGGCTGGCTATATCTATGAAGAGTAAAAGAGTTCTATTAGTTGTAGAATCGACGAGCAAGGCGATTGATCGGGGTTTTTCCGAATTAAGCAAGCCATCCAAAAAATATAAGAATGTCACTATCATTAGTTTTCCTGACTTTGAAACCCTTGGCAGAGTTATTTCTGGCACAAGGCTCGAACTCTTGAGTGCGATTCGTAGAGGAAAACCAAAATCCATTCAGGAACTAGCCCGAATGATTAAGCGGGACTTCAAAAATGTTCATCAGGATGTAAAACTACTCGCGGACTTCGGACTCATTGACCTTAAGGACGCTGGTCCTCGCAGATCAGCCGAGCCTCAAGCTAAATATTCAGAGATTATTTTAGCCGCATAGGTTCACTTCGCCTTGGCGCCGGCCATTAAGGCGGAAACCAAAAAGATCCATTTCATATTCAATCTCAATCAAAGAATCTATTCCTAATGGTACTTACAAGGGGCCCCAAAAAGAGGGTGATTCTATGCAAAGTGTCGGTTCAACCACCAACCTTAAAACAACCGGGGCGGCAAAAGCCATTTCAGCTCGGCCGTTTGCGATGCCACAGTGTCAAAGCTCTCCAGTTCCAATCCAAGGGCGCCGCTTTTTTTGAGATCGATGAACGTTTCAACACAACCAGCGAGGGCCCAGCTGGCAAAAGTGCTGAGTTGAGGCTCGTGTCCCACCGCCAACACGCTGGTCGCCCTCGGCACGGCGGAGGACAGCCAGCGGGCGAAAGCTTCGGGCGGGGAACCGGGAACCAGCTCGGCGCATTCCATCGACTGCGGAAAAGGAATCACTTCGCGCAGAACAGCGGCGGTTTGCTTCGCCCGCAACAGGGGCGAAGACACCAGGACATCGAACTCTTCGGCGATCTCCAAAACCACCTTCCCCATCCTTCGTGATCGCTCCCGACCCTTGTCAGTCAGAGGCCGCATCGAGTCGTCGATTCTCTTTTCCATGGCTTCTTCCCTCTCCATGGCCAGTCCGTGACGAAAGAGTACCAGTTTCATGTTGGAGCCTCCTCTTCAAGCTGAACCGCGCGAAGCTTTGTCATGTTCATCAATGTCTGTTGAATTCCGACCTCATCCTGCTGGCGTTGAATATAACTCCCATCACCCTTCATGTCCCAGGTTTGCCGCCGATCGTTGAGGTGGAGTTGAATCAACTCCCAAATTTTCTCTCGTTGCGCGCGACCCAGGATAGGGACCACGCATTCCACTCGCCCGTGCAAATTGCGGTACATCCAATCGGCGGAGCCGATGAAAAATTCACCGTCAATGGGGTCTTCGGCCCCATTGCGAAAATAAAACAGCCGACCGTGCTCCAGGTAGCGGCCAACGACGGAAAAGACCCGCAGATTCTCGCTCAATTTCGGCAGCCCGGGTCGCAGCGAGCAAAAACCACGGACGACGAGATCTATGGGAACGCCGGCTTGGCTCGCCCGGTACAAACTGAGCCCGATGTCGTTCTCTTCCATGTTATTCATTTTGGCAAAAATCGCGGCCGGCTTGCCGGCCTTGGCCAGTTCAGCCTCTCGATCAATCAGCGAGCGGAAGCGGGAAAACATATTCACCGGAGCAATCAACAGCCGGCGATACTCCTGCTTGAGCGAACGACCCGTGAGGTAATGAAAAAATTCAACCAGATCCTCGGTGAGCTCCGGATGGGTGGTGAGCAGACCCAGGTCCGTGTAGAGGCGCGAGGTCGTCGAATTGTAATTTCCCGTGCCGAAATGAGCGTAACAGCGAAGGCCATCAGCTTCGCGACGTACGACCAACGCTGTCTTGGCATGGGTTTTGAGCCCCATGATTCCATAAACCACGTGCACGCCGGCATTCTCCAGTTCCTGGGCCCAGAAAAGATTCCTCTCCTCATCAAAGCGGGCCTTCACTTCGACCAGGCAGACGACCTGTTTTCCTTTCTCGGCGGCTGCGATCAGGGATTTGACAAAGGCGTTGTTGTCGCCCATCCGGTACAGCGTCATCTTGATGGCCAGAACCTTGGGATCCTCGCTGGCCAGCCGGATCATCTTTTCAACCGTGCCTGAAAAGCTCTCATAAGGATGATGGACCAAATGATCGGACAAACGAAGACTTGAGAAAAAGGCCTCACCGTCACTGTCGATAAATTGCGGCGGAATGACCGGTGTCCAAGCGGGAAATTTCAAATCGGGAAAAGGCAAATCCAGAATCGGTCCAAAAGAGGTGTAATCAAGCAACTCAGCGTGCTCGTAGACATCATCGGGGGACAATTCGAGAGCGCCCAACAACACCCTCATGATTTCAGCGTTAGGGTGGGGGCCATGCACCAAGCGCACGACTTCGGCGAATCGCCGCAGGCGCAGCTCTTCCTCGATGAGTTCCACCAGATCTTCGGCGTCCTCCTCGTCATGCGAGACCTCGGCGTTACGGGTCACGCGAAAGGCCATGACGTCGACGACTTCCATGGCGGGAAAAAGGGAGGCCAGATTTTCGCGCACAATATCCATCAAACTGACAAAGCGATAAACTCCACCGCCTTGGGCGGCGCCGTTCACGCCCACAGGATCGCCGGTCTCCAAACGAACCCACGGGGGCAAGACTTGCGGGATCTTGACCCGGGCAAAAAAAGTTTCCGCAGACGCCACGGGTGAGGGGTGGCGAAGGGTGAGCCCCAGGGAGGTCGAAAGATTGGAGATAAACGGAAAGGGGTGCCCCGGATCCACCGCCAAGGGAGTGAGGACTGGGAAGACGTTTTTCTTAAAGTACTGCTTCGCCCATTCTTTCTCCGCTTCGCTGAGCTCGCTCGCGGCGAGCAAGTGAATCTTGTTCTTGCGCAGCTCCGGCAGCAAGGTTTGCGAGTACAGCTTGGCTACGCTGGCCATCATTCTCTGGACTTCGTCGCGGATGAT
>PSRN01000251.1 GCA_003176075.1 Bdellovibrio sp. | reverse complement strand
ATGTCGTGGAAACCGCTCCACTATTGAAAACTGCACGTTATTAGGCGGCTAATTTTGGGAAAACCCTGTTAATTTACCCCCGGAATATTCGATGATTTGTCCGAATTCCTCAAAGTAAAAAAACGCCATTTCGTTGGGAGCAAGGCGAACAGCCTGTACACGATAAGCGTCAGACCTCCTGTAGCCGTAGCCGGAATAAACATAGGCGAGAAGCCTTTGTTGGCGGTCCAGCGGTTCTCCCACACCAAAAACTCGTCCCAAGAGGGCCACCGTCGTTATTCGATCAGAAATCTTTGGCGACTCGCGAACTGAGAGACGAAAATCAGACCCAAATAAACTTGTAACCCATTTTTCCCAAGTCATGTAGGCGCTCAGTTTTTTAGCTCCCTTAATCACTATCCGCCGAAATATATCGTTGTTCACATCGTAGAGCCCTTTCAGTGAGAAATTGCCAACAATGGACCCCTCACGATCAAGAATCACTCCATCGTATCCGGGAATGTGCAGCCCTGAAAATTGGGATATCAGAACCAATCTCAAACCTTCGTTCGCAAGAAAAGGGGCGACTTTGCGGGCATCTCGCATTTCAAGTTTAACGGGTTTGCCAACAACGATGAAATCTCCAAAATCTCTGCGACCCTCTCGCTTCATCACTTCGTCCAACGCTTCATTGGGACTGGCCCAAAGCAACGATTGCTCTCTCACGGATTCCACAATATCGTCGAGGTATGCCTTTTCGGCACAAGCTTCTTTGCAGACCAGAAAAATCGAAATTGCGGCGACAGAGGCTCGCTTTGCTACAAGGAAGTTAATATTAATTCGCCCCTCCTGTAGGGTTCTCTCGCTGATGATGTGCGCAAGGAGTATACGAGTATACCAGGAACCTGAAAGAACGAAAGCCGATGGCAAAAATTACCCAGACCTCGTTAAGTGAAGGACCGTGTAGTTAGCGTCTGATCGATGATTCCGTGGGTATTAAAATTCGCCTTCCCGCCAAGAGACGCCCTGACTTGGCGATGCGATTGCGTTGCCGGATCAAGTCCATGGGGACGCCGTACCTTTGCGCGATCGCGGTCAAATTTTCTCCCCTCTTAACGATATGAACTTTATTTTCTACTGCGGAGGTACCTGAAGGACCGGCTTGGGCCAATGCCAAACGAGCCATCCTGCGAACCAACCCTTGCTGGGCGCTTGCAGGAGTCGCAACCCGCGTCCCCTTGACCCGGTAAAAGCTCGTTCCCGGCTTTTGTGACGCCCGATCACCGCTTTCTTGCACTTTTCCGCTCGTTTGCTCTTCGGCGTCCAGTTCTTGTGGCAAGCCATCGTCCTTCGGCACCTTCAGCTTCATGCCGACTCTCAAAATCGCTCCCCGGCGCAGTTTGTTCATGCGCAAGAGCTCGCGCACCGAGGAGTCGTACTCCTCGGCGATGGTCGAAAGTGAATCCCCGGACTGGACGATGTAATAGGTTCCCTGGGGAGTTTCAATTTCATGTTTGGTCTCCGCTTGCGTCTGATCCTCGTCTGCCGCGGCTTTCACCACCGCTTCGGTGGAATTCGAATCCGAAGCGCCAGCAGTCTTTACTTGCGCTGACTGAGCTTGCTGGTCGCTCGCTTCACCAGTTTTTGCGGCCGGCTGAGAGGCCTGTGCCACCGATGCTTCAACCTGGGGATCTACTTTAGACGGCTGCGCGGAAGGGGGTTGCTGAGAGGCCAATTCCTGCGTGCCAGGCTGAACGACCGGCTGTTGAGAGACCGGCTGTTGAGAAACCACTTGCTGGGCTCCTGACGGTTGGGAAGCTGGCTGCTGAGAAACCGACTGTTGCGCCGCCAGCTGTTGAGCCGCCAGTTGCTCGGAGGCCTGCTGCGCCGCCAGTTGTTGAGCCGCCAGTTGCTCGGAGGCCTGCTGTGCCGCCAGCTGTTGAGCCGCCAGCTGCTGTGCCACCAACCGTGATTTTTCGGCGACTTTCTTTCTCGTCCGGTCGGGAACCTGAATGTTCCTGCCAACGCGGAGTTTTCGCCGTCGCGACAGTTCGTTCACGTCCCTGAGCCAAGCCACCGTTGTGTGAAATTTTCGCGCGATCGTGTAAAGGCTGTCGCCCCGGCGGATCTTGTAGGTTTCCGTTTCACCGGCGTCGGCCACCAGTTCAACCTTATCCACCACGGAGGCGTTGGCCGCCACCAAAGCCTGCTGGCTCGTCTTCGGCGGCACGCGAAGTTCGAGTACGCCACTGGGCTTCGGCGGCGCGATTTCGCCCCGGAACTTGGGATTCATCGATTTGAAATCATCGTAATCCAGACTCATCTTCTCGGCCATCAGGCGCAAATTCACCGGTTGCCGCACCTGGATCAACTCAAAATCCAGCGGCTCGTCATATTCAATATCGTTGAAGCCGTACTTTTCCGGACTTCGCGCGATCAGTTTGGCGGCAATAAACTTCGGGACGTAGTTCATGGTTTCACGAGGCAGACGGCGCTTGCGCGCCAGCTCCCAGAAATCCCGCGTGCGGTTGCGAGCCACCTCACGCATGACTTTATTCTCACCCACGTTGTAGGCGGCCATGGACAAGTACCAGGAACCAAAAATGCTGTAGAGTCCCTTGAAATAATCGGCCGCCGCTTGTGTTGACAGGATGGGGTCGCGACGCTCATCCAACAAAGCATTGATTTCCAGGCCATAGCGACGACCCGTGCCGCGCATAAATTGCCAGTAACCCACCGCCGCCGCCCGTGAGGTGATTTTCGAACTGAATCCCGATTCAATCAACGCGACAAAAATCAAGTCCTCTGGCAGACCGTTCTGCCGCAGAATATGCCGCATGACTTTCATGTAGCGGCCGCTGCGGGCAAGGTACCTTTCCATATAGGGCCTGCCCTTGCGTTGGAAGTAACTGATCCATTGCTCGACCTTGGCATTGATTTCAACCGGAATGGTGTCGAGTTCCTCGTCGGTCACAGCGGGCGCTGGTGCATCCGCGGCGTGGCTTGAGGAAAGTTCATGGACCGCTCCGGGAGTGGGGGGAGGTAAATCCTTGTTATCGGCGGCCGACGAATCCGGACCCGTGGCGGACCCACCGCCCACATGGGCACAGCCGCACAAAAACAAAACTGAAAATCCAATCCCCACGCCTGCAATGAGTGTGTGACTGACCGCTTGGCTAATCCTTTGAATGACCGCTCGACCCACTCTTTCTTCGCCTCCCATGAGTAGCAGGTCACGCTTCGACCTGCCAGCTCAGGTTAGCAAAGAAGCGGGAGAGCCGACAAATTAAATCGCCCGTGGCGGCTTCGCCGCCCACGCATTTCAATTCACTTCCGTTTTTTCCGCGGGGGGACTTTGGTGAGTTTGGTCGCTGACCAGGAGATCAACCCAGAGAACACCGTGCAGACTGATCCGCTGCTGATCCAAAGTCTTATAGAGGAGGGCGTTTCGTAGAATCGCTTTGACATAGTAAGAGGTCTCAGCCCACGGCAGTTCATCCATCCACATTTCATCCCAAGGGTCAGAGCTCGCTTTTTCGATTTGCGGTCGAAGATCCGATCGGGCCCGCAAGAAAATCTCCATCCTCTGCGGGCCGGCGTTGTAAGCCGCCAGCGCCAGCGGCACCGAGGTATTGAATTTTTGCAGCAATTTGGACAGGTAAGCCGTTCCCATCTGCACGTTTACATCCGGCGCGAAGACGTCTTCCGGAATTTCCAAATTGGGAATCCCCAAATCCTGCGCCACTTCCCGCGCCGTCGGAGGAATCAACTGCATCAACCCCAAGGCATTGGATGAACTCACCGCCCGTGGCGCGAAACCGCTTTCTTGGCGGATCAAGCTGCGCACCAGAACCGGATTGAGGGATCGCTTTTTCGCTTCTTTGTCGATGACCTCCTCGTAAACTTTAGGAAGCCCCAGCCGGATAATTTCAGCCGACCGCAAATCAGGCGCCGCGTCCCCCGCCTCCGAAAGAAGGCGGATCACCAAAGGGTACGAATGGACTCGCGCCAATTCTTGCGCCAGCAACACCTTCAACAGCGGGTCCGCGGGAGGCAGGATGGCTTGCGCCTCGGTCTGGGCCTCCACCCACCAGCCTTGGCTTCTGAGCCACTGCATCCGGTCCCAGGCCTTCTTTTGTTGCGGATTCAAATAAAACTTTCCTTTGACTCCCGCCAATCCCTTGGATGAGAAAGGCCATTCAAAACTGCCGTTTTGCAGCTCCGAACGCAGGCGGATGCCATAGTACGAAAATGGAAATCGATCGACCAGTTTCCTCGCTTCCTCAACGGACCTCGGATTTCTGGTCGCTTCAAGAGCCCGGATCAGCCAATAGCGGGCGCTCAATTCCAAACGATCGGATCGCAAGTTCATCATCAAGCGCTCAAGAACGGCAATGGCGCTGGAATGGCTCTTCTCACGCAAATAGGTGAGCGCCAAATGAAGCTGGACTTCTTGCGCCTGCTCAGCCCCTCCGTGAAGCTCCAAATAGTTATTGAAATACTTTTCGGATTTGCGGTACTGACCGATCAATTCAGCCGACCGGCCGCCATACCAAAGAACCTGGGCGCCCGAAACGGTCGAGGCCAGCGGGGACCTGAGCTTCTCGGCCAATCGGAAGGTGCCCTCGTAATCTCCCCGACGAAAAAGAATGGGCAGCCATGACAAGGTTCTTTGCTGATCCATCTTTTCAATCGCAGAAAGAACCCGGTTGTGAACGAGACGCCATTTTTCCTCTGGATTTGGCTCGCTGAGCTTCAGCCAGACGGTCTGATGGATTTCCAGCACCTTTGCCGCGGCCCACTTGGATTTAAGACCGTTGGGAAGGGCGTTCAAATATGAAACACAATCGTCGAGCAAAATCATCAGATCATTTTCGCGCTTCGAACTCTTCATCCGCTCGTTAAACTGCTTCTCAAGTTCGGAGGAGGCCATTTCAGTGGTTTCCTGCGCCTCGGAGACCGGGGCCTCACCTGCCTCAGGGGTCGCCTGATTGACGGCGCGGGTTTTCTTGTTCAGCGCCAAGAGAACGGCCGAGTATTTTTCTTGCGTTTCCGGACTGTCTTGAAATTTCAGCGCGTGCTCAAATGCTTGCTCGGCCGCTGGCAAATCATGTTTGATTTGCGCCAACTCGCCGGCCAGGGCCCAGGCCCGGCCCAATGACTTTTTGTCATCACCGGGAATCTCGTTAAAAAGTTCAGCTAAATACTCACCGGCCATCTTGGTATTCTTCTTCATGCTGAACTCGATGGCATAAAGGCGGGATCTTAACACATCGGCAAGGAGCTCGGGTTGCCAGGGCCCAACGGCCAAGAGAGCCCCCTTGTCCCAAGCGTTGATCGCGGCGGGAATTTCTTCCAATTTCTTTTGCGAAATGTCACTCCGTGAGGCGCACTTGAGCCAGGCTTTCAACACCCAAGCTTTAGCGAGACCGGCCTGGGACCAAGCGCCCCGGCCGGTGCGCGCGCACTCCGTCCAGCGACCTTGCGATTCTTGCTCCTTCATCTTGCGAAAAGCGGGGCTGCCGGGCTTCGCGGGATCAGCCAACGGAAGAGAAACTTCCACCAGTTGCGCCCGCGCGGGACAGGGCGTATGCAGCACCATCAGAGCGAATGATAATACAAAGATTGAGCGTCGATGGACTTGAGTTTGATCCACTGGGCCTCCGCGGGGGGTTCTTGCAGATTGAGCCATTTTCTCTCCTCCGGTCCCCAGAGTAAATATTTGACTTTCATTTTTTGCCACCTTGGATCATCAATTTTTTTCCCGAGGATTTTGGCTTTTTCAGCGTCCTCCAAGCCCCCCACGTCGATGCCGTGAGACCACAGGTGACCCATGTACCCCGCCACCACGGGCTGCCCCGCCGCAAAAAGAGGGTGATTGTGGACGGGAGCGATCAGAATCCCCTCCATGGGAGGAATATCGCTCACCAGCTGGCGCGCGGCTTGGGCGTCTTCCGAACTCCATATCACTTGATTTGAAAGAAAGGCCGGATGGCCGCCCCAAAACTGCATCAGACCCGGCATGTAAAAGCTCACCATCAGCAATGCAAACCACCAGGACCTCGCCACTTCCGCAAGCAGGCTGGCGACCAAGGCAGTCAGGATCAAGTAGAGCCAAAGAATAATCTTGATTTGATCCCAGGACCAGGGGGCCAGCATCATGTGCGAAAAGAACACAAAGGAAACCACACTGAAAATAATCATGGGTCGGCGGTAATCGGAGCGCGGGACGAAACGCCAAGCCAGAACAATTCCGGCCACGGGCAGAAAAGCCCACAGGCCGAAGTTCTTAATCCAGGACAGCCACAGGGGGTCGGACTCCGACATCCAGTTGGTGACAAAGCGAAGGGTTCTTTGCACGTTTCCCGCGCCCACGGAGTGAAAAATAAAAAAAGCCGGGATCCACGACCGCCGGACAAAATAATAAAAAATGGCCGCCCCTGAGGAAACATAACAAAGAAAAGTAATCACCGCGGTCAGAAGGACAAACGAATGAAGATGAAAAAAGGGCAAAATCGCCCAAATAAAAGTGACGATCTTTTTCTGCCGGTTCGTCAGTCCCTCGGAGGTGGAAAAATGACGAAACATCATTCTTAGGATAAGAATCCCGGCCGGCAGGGCAAACCAGAATCCCCGTTGGGTCACAAAAACCGCCAGAAACAAGTTCTTCCACGCGATCTCCGGCCCCGGCTGCCAGAACCTCATTTGATCACGATAGGTGTATCCCCAGCCGCCGCCACTGCCAAAAAAAGCCAAAACGCCCCAGAGGCCAAACCAGTTCCACAATTCACTGACGAGCAGATAAAGAAAGACAAAAGAACTCACGGTGAGGACGAAGCCCATGGGAAGTTGGGCGCGAAGAAAAAGAGCCGTCAACCAGTTGATGCCGAAAGAGTATCGCAAATGATCGGCAAAGAAGATCGGATTATCCGGCCAAAAATGATCGAGCTTTTCGAGATACCGGATTTGTTCCAAATGAAACGGAAGATCGCCGTAAAGGTTGGGGTTCTTAATTGAAAATTGACCGTTGATTTCAAAGAAATAAAATAAAAGATGGTAGCCCGCGAAGCAAAGTATCGCGAAGATCGCAAGCGTCTCCCAAGACTGCGGCTGATTCAGACTCTGATTCAGACTCTGATTTTGCCGTGAAAAGGCCTTGCCGCTCTTGAGGGAGGCATACCTCCAACAAATAAAGACCAGGAGCCAAACCCATAACCAGCTCAACCGCAAACCGAGTTCCTCCAAAAGCACCGACGAAAAGCTGAGTGAAGCGCAAAACAACAAAAGTTGTGACGACCGGCGGTCGGAAAGTAGAATGTTCATGGCTCAGCGTGGGCGGTGACGTCGCCACGGTCGACGAAGGGGTTGATGGGAAAGAGGGATTTGCGAACATAGTATTTCGAAGGGACGCGACTGTCGCGAATGGGGAACTCGGCGGTCCAGTAATCGTTCACTTGAATTTCGCTTTCCACATCCTTGGCCTCGCTGGCATTGGCCACCAGGACGTCCACATCGGCAATCACCGAGCGCTCGGAATCAGACGGGATCAGCCGTGGAGGCCCCGTCTCAGATGCCAACTGCCGTTGCGCCCGCGGCTGCAGCCGCCGGTGAACCTTGCCGGTGAAGGGGCTCAGCCACCAGGCCATGGGCCAATCCTCGTCGCCCGCAATTTGCACTTTCGCCTTCCACAACCGCGGGTCCCTGCCCGCCTGTTGAAAAAGTGAATTCATCAGGTCACCGAAACGCCGGTCCGTTTGCACATAGACATACTCGTGTCCCATGGGAGTGGGGTCCACAAAGTTCAGCCGCCAGCCCGCGGGCAACACAAACACCAGCAAAGCGCATGTGCCGACAGCCAGGGCCCCACGCACCCGCCAGGGGGAAGCCCAAGCCGGTGTTTTCGGCTCCGATGACACCTCCGCAGAAGCGATCCACTCATGCCATACCATCAGACCAGCCAGCCAAAAAGGAGTGACAATTGAAATGATACACCAAGGAGTTTTGTACGGGATCGCTGAATAGACGAGAAAGTGAATCACCGCGGTGAGAAAGATCCATTGGCTTCCTCGCCCCACGCTTCGGGGGAAAATAAACAACCCCAGAACTGAAGTCAGTGAAATCATCGCCAATACGCCGAGGTCATATTTCGAAAGAAGCAAAATCCAGTGGAAAAAGGATTTATCGTGGCCAGAACCAGCGCCGGTTTTCATCCAGGGAAGGTAGGCATAGACGAACTTCGTCATCCCCGCCGGGTCTTGAAACCCTCCGGTGAAGAGAAATGCCAGAGCAAAGAGGGCCATCAGCAGGTGCGGCCACAACTCCGCCAAGCGCGAAGCGCGCAGCAGCCGCGGATTGATCCACTTCCGCGGAGTGAACCAATCCGAGGATCTCAATTCCCGCCGCCAAAGAGCGACGATCAAAAACGAAAGCCCGGCCGAAGCCACCAACAACGTCCAGGTTTCCTTCAAGACCATGGCTCCCCAAAGTCCCCAGATGACGGCGATCCATCCCTTGAAGTTGGCGAATTGAAAAACCTCAAGAAATCCAATCATGGCAAGAGCCAAAAAAAACGCGAAAATGGCCTCATGGATCCCCGATCGGGAATAGAAGAAAAAGCCGGGGCTCATCAACCAAACCAAATTCATCCAACGGCTCTTGGGAGCGCGCTTGCGCGCGTAAAAATCAAAGAGAAAGACCTGCAACAAAGAAAAAAAGACGGGAAAAAATCGAATCGCGATGATACCCCAGCCGAACAGGCGCTCCCCCAAGGCTTGCAAATAAAACAGGAGCGGACCGTGATAGTTTGTGGGATCGTAGTTGTACCAGCCGGATTGCCAGATGCCGGCGATAAAGGCGCCGTTGATCGATTCGTCATGATGGGCTGGCTTGAGGGCCAGCTCGTAAAAGCGCAGCCCGCCGACCGCCAAAATAATGAAAATGTAGATCATTCCTTGATCGTTAGGGTCTTCGCAAGAGCCTTCTAGCGTGGGCGGCGAATAGCCAAGTCGGTGCCTGCGCCACAAGTGGCTTCGGCACCTCCGCAGCGCCACGGGTTTCTGGTCTCTTGGATGGAGTCCATCCCTGTCTCCTTGCCCTTCAATTGTTTCAGATATTCCGCGGGAGCGAAACTCAAAGTTGAAAAAGCCCGGTCATCTTAATCAAGGTCGGGCCGAAGGTGCGGTGAAACTGCTGCAAAACTCTCGTGGCGCGCGATCGCCTCGACGAAGACCGAGAACGAAAGCTCCAACCTGAATACTCGCTACACGAATGTCACAGGATCGCGATCACTGAATACCCCTGGCTTCAGTGAAGCTGGCATCAGTGATCCCGATCGAACAAATCCCGATATTGGGGCAAAGGATCCAGGCCGATCGCGGGAACGTCTTGGCAGATCAAGGGTATCCCTTCAGCATGAATGAACCGGGAGTCATCATCAAGATGAGTCGCAATCGGCAGAGTCTGAAGATGATTGTGAATCATGCCTTGTATAAGCTCCGTCGGCGGTGGCAATTCTTTCTCAGCCGCCATTCTAAGATAATCCGGCGCGAAGTGAGCGAGGCGACGTAAAGAATCCAAAACATGCTTGCTCATGCAATGAAAGCGCGGTTCCTTAGCGAATACTTGCAAAACCTCGTTGGTTTTTTGTTCAAGGCCGGCGTAATCCTGCCCGTCAGCCAACTGGCTAAGAGTTGTGATCCAAGGTCCAGTGAAAAAGTAGTCATAGTCGCGCAAATCGGGGAAGGGGGCCGGTTCCCGAGCGGAAAACGAGACCACCAAACTCATGGGCGCAAAATCATTACAGGCGATGGGAATACCACGCTCTTGATACATCCGCGCCTTCCGATCGACCCGCTGGGCAACCAGCAAAGCAATCGCTTCAGTCGCAATGAGCTCGCTGGATATCAAAACCGAACGCCAAGACGTCAAACGTGCATAGGGCCAAAAACGCTGGCGATTGAGCGCCATGGCTTCTGAAATATGGCGGGCAAAACAATCCGTTTCGGCGGGAGTCGTGTCCACCCGGTCCTGCTTGGCCGGGGCCAAAGGGGCGGGGCCGGCTATCAATAAGAATAACAAAATAAAAAAGGGTGAGAATAAGCCAAGCCTGGTAAGGTTCCTCATTGCGGTAAGAGTGTAACTTGAACCACCGTTCTCTGTCCCGGCTGAATTTTGATGCTCTGTGACCCGCAAAAAGTACCTGGAACCTTATTTTAGGGTCTGCTCAAGAGCCTTCCTGGTCTCTTGGATGGAGTCCATCAATTTCTCCTTGGCTGTCAATTGTTTCAGATACTCATCGGGGGCGAAGCTTAAAGTTTGAAAAAGGTCGGCCATCTTTATCAAGGTCGGACCGAGGGTGCGGCGAACACTGGGCGGGCACACCTCCATCATTTTACTGACCTCGCGATCGGAACCCGCCTGGCCCGAGATCTCGCCCAGGACCTCGCCGATCAGATTGAACATGACCACCCCCGTTCGCCGGTGATCACCTTTTTGCGCCTCATTTTCAGCGAGTTGAACCCGGTTCTTGATCACTTTCGCGAGATCCTTGCGGAGATTCTTTCGCGCCAGACTGGTGCTGGCGTAAAATCCCAAGAAGGAAATCACCGCGAAGTAAAGAAGACCCACGCCACCCCAGCCCAGCGGCGAACCCGCTTTGCGCAAAACCGCTACCGGCGCCGGCAGATGTGGCCCTTCGGGCGGCAACTCAACCTTTTCGCTGATCCGTTTGTTGGCCAACGTCGGCGCCGTGCCGCCCGGTTGAATCTTCAGGCTGATCGGTTCAATGGTGCGCGTGTAATAAGCCTTCTTTTGCGGATCAAAGAGGCTGATTGAAATCGGCGGCGTCGTGATTTCACCCAGCTGGCGGGGGATCAACATGATCTCAAACTGCTTGTAACTTTGACCGTTCTTAAAAAATTTCGATTCTTGTTTCGTATCGAAGACTTCCAAGGCTGCCGGCCATTGCACGGTCGGCATCTCGATCAATTTCGCGTTGCCCGTGCCTTCAAATCGGATGCGCAACGAAAAGGGCTCATTGACGGGCAGAATGTTGTTGTCGAGATTGGCCGAAATATTGAACTGTCCCACCGCTCCCGTGAAATCCGCGGGTCGCCCTTCCTTGGGGAGCGGCAAAACCTTGATCGGAATTCGCTGACTGGATCGTTCAAAATTGTAAGCCGGGCCCATTCCCAGCGCTCCGAACGCCCCTTGCATCGCTTTCACCTGGCCTTTGATCTTGTACTCATCAATGACGGCCGAGCCCTCCTTGATGGGAAACAAGGCATGGCTGGCGAGAAGCGCTTTGCGATAGACCTGACCGTTGATGACCTCCTGTGAAAATTGCAGAGCCGGAACTTCCTCGATGATTTCCTTCCAGAATCCATGAAGGTCGGGAAACTTCGTACGGTCGAGGGATAGCAGATTCCCACGCACCAAAATATACCAGTTCGCCGTGATCTGCTCGCCTTCATAGGCTTGGTGCTTGTCAACATCGGTCAGTATGGTCAAAAGCTCGTTGGCATCCTTAGGAGCTTGGTTGGAATCCGTCGGCGGCAAGTTGCGCGGCGGCGGCCGCCCGCCAAAGCGCCGCTGCAAAAGTTGGTTGAAGATCTTATCCGGGTCATCCATGAAATCATCGAGGTTGCCGCCACCAAGACCGCCACCAAGACCGCCACCAAACAGCCCGCCGGGCGGCCGGGGGCCCCCACGCCGCCGTCCACCCCTGGCGGCTCCGCCGCCCCCGCTCCCCTGTGGGCCGCCAGCGATCTGGGGCTGATCAACAACATTCACTTCGCTCGGTTCAGTTCGGAAGAGCTTGCCTTCAACAACAACAGTGAATGAGGGAATCTTCAACTTTCCTTTGCGGCTGGCTTTAAGGATATACTGATAGATTGTCGATCGCTGGGTCTCGATTTGCCAACCGCCGCTCCCTTGCAGCATCTTGGTGGACATGGAGGACGAAGAACCTCGATTCTCCACCCGCAGCCCCTCCACCGGAGGAACCTTCGGCTCTTCGTTGGCCACCGAGCCCGAGGACAAGATTTGCAGATTGTAAACGAACTCTTCGCCGACGCCAACTTCGCCGCGGTCAGGGGCCCCTTCCACCCGCACGTCGGCCGCCTTGTCTTTGTCTTGATCCTTGGCCCACAGGAGGGTCGGAAGGGTCAATTGAACCGCGATCACAAGAGCCGCCAAAAATCTCTCACCAATCTTTATCACGGGGCTGCTCCTTCACTTCGCGTCGATTGTATTCTCCTCTGATCTTTTGCTCCTGCTGGCGAATTTCCGCCAATATCTTATTGACGTCCTTCTGGTCGAGTTGCTCGCTCTTGAAGGGCCGCGGTTGCGGCTTGGGCTGGTCGGCGTATTTCTTCGGCTGATCCTTTTTCTTGTCCTGATCCTTGTCGTCACCTTCTTTCTGATCTTTGGACGGGTCTTTGTTGTCCTGCGAGTTCTTGCCGTCTTTTCCCGATTGACCCTTTTGGTCTTGCTTTTGTTGCTGCATCATCAATTCGATATTAATTTTGGTCTCCTTCGAATCGGGCTGAATATCCAAAGCCGCCTGGTACTGGCGTAAGGCCTGATCGACGTCTTTTTCACTCTGGTGCAAAACACCTTGATTGAAATGGCCCCCGAAAGCCAAGAACGCCGGCGCCCGCGGATGATTGAAAATGACCTGATATGATTTCTTCGCGTCTTCGCCATGACCAAGTGCCTGGTACCCCAGTCCCAGGTTGAAGATCAGCGGGAAATTTTGCGGATCCTCCGCCGAAGCCTCACTCCAGCGCGATTGGGCCAATGAATAATCATTATTTTTGAATGAAGCGAGAGCCAATTCGTTCCCCCAAAAGGAGCTGACACCGCTGAGGAGGACAATTTGCCTTCGCCAAGGCTCAGGCAAAATACTCCACAGCAGGATCCCGCAGATTAAAACAAGAAAAAGCGTCAAAAAAACTTTCTTCATCCGGCCGGCACCTCAAAGCGCCCTTTCCAAATTCGACTGGCGGGCCGGCGTTCTCCCAGCCAGATTTCCAGCAGTCCAAGAACCAACGCAAGAGCCAGCAGGACTTGAAATTTCTCATCAAACTGGGTCATCATTTGAGAGTCAAATTCAGTCTTTTCAAGTTTGTTCAAATCATCGATCAAATCGTTGATGTGCGATCCACCCATGGTGGCATGATAGAAACTGCCTTTGCCGGCCGACGCCAGCGCCTTCAGCGCGTCGCCATGCACGGCGGTGATCACTTCCGTCCCGCCGCGGTCTTTCTTGTTGCCTTTCAAAAACCCCATGCTGTCCCGTTCCGGGATCGGCGCCCCCTTTTCTGTGCCGTAGGCGATGGTGAAAATGCGAACCCCTTCCTTAGTCAGCTTTTCGGCGGCCTCCATCGCCCCCGGCTCCTGATCCTCCCCATCACTGGCAATAACGATGACCCGCGAAACATGGGAAGCATCCGAGGGACCGGCTCCGCCCCGTTCAAAGGCGGTTTTGGCTTCAATGATCGCACTGGCGAAGCTGGTTCCCTGGGTGCTGACCGAAAGAGGCGACAAACTGTCCAAATACATTTTAAGAGCGGCGGGATCGTTGG
>PSRN01000305.1 GCA_003176075.1 Bdellovibrio sp. | reverse complement strand
CGAGCGCGTTCAGTCGGGGTTGACTGGAAACGCGCGCAGGGCTGGGCTGACAGAGGCGTACCCAGAGGTACGCCACCGGAAGCCCGGCCCGAGCACGTTTCCAGGCAGCCCCGACTGAACGCGCGTAGTAGGAAACATTTATGAGATAGGCTCTTAGCTCGCTTGGCTACAGCTGGAAATCCGGAGCCATATTCAGTGGTGGCGAGGTCACAGTTCCATCGGCGGGCGGGTATGTGCAGTGGCTTGTGAAGTTTCCGGATATGTCGACGGGATTCTGGCCGGCATTGTGGTTTCTGGATCCCAAATGGCAAGTTTCATGATGACGAAAGATGCGCCTGGTTTGCGGACTGCAGGATGGGAGGCCTGTCTCGCCGAACCGCCGCGCGAAGAGCGTCGGATTTCGGCTTGCAGCGATATTACCTGCGGGCTCTGCTCGAAGATCTAAAATCCGGTGCGGCCATCAGCAACGGCGCGGAAGACCAGGTTTTTTCCGTCCAAGTTTCCGAGTCGATGAGCCGCCGTTTGAGAATTCCACAACGGGTTACAATAAACATCGAAGGATTGAGGACAGGTTTTGGCTCCCTTGAAGATGCGCAGAAAGAACTCATTTCTGTCACTGAAAGAAGGTTAATGCACGCCCAAAACCGTTGGAAAATCGATCAACTCTACCTTCGAGAAAGAAGATAATTGATCTCTTCGATTTTCTAGTGCCTCCTGTTTCGACCTCTTAAGGAAATATACTTTTTTCCGCTGGGCCGAAAGTGATCGGCAAAGCTTCAAGTAAATATTTCAGCGATACAGCAATCGTTTTTCTTTCGTGTTAAGAACTGAACTTCTATGACCATGGCAAAACCGAAACGGAAGAAGTGTGAAGTGCTGCGAGTTGTGTTTTTCTTTCTAATTAGCGGATTGATTAGCGGAGGCCGCGCGGATACGAACCCCCGCGATTCAGACCAAGAATCAGACAAAGAAAGTCAGTTGTGCTCAGTCGTTCATGTCGACTGGACGTCCTGGTTAGATAAGCGGACCTTTGGGATCGAACGACTGAGAACCGTATTCAACAGACTCGAGACGCTAACTCAACCTGAGGCTAAGTCTAGATTTCCGATTAGGAAGGGCGACCCGGCGGTTGCCGTTCGTCTCATGTCTGAGGTCGAAAGGGGAGCGATTCTTAGCGCCTATCGGGGAAGTGAACCAACGAGTCCGATCGTCGAGAACTCTCGAAGGGCCCTTCAGGTCGCAATTAGTTCGGAACCTGTGTTCGACAAAGTGTTGGAGTTTGTGTCAGCAAAAAATCAAAAGTTTTTTGCCGAATATATGAAAGCCGTCGGCGCTGCGAGAATGACGCTAATCCTGAATTCAAAGGTGGGAAAAGGGACTGTCCACCTTGATCTTTTTGAGCGGATGCCCGGTCAATCCGTCATGGCCATTAACTCGCGGGACGGAAGTGGGGTTGCGCGGGATCCAGCGGCTTTGAAGAGATTTCTTTTCTCTGTCAGTGATTTCTACTCCACCTGGCAAATATCAGAACTCGAGGTCCGTTACATCAGAGCTCTCTTCTCCATTAGGAAGAGCGATTTTGACGAGCTTGAATTTGGCGCACCGCACTCCCTTGCTGCGGAGATCTTGGATCTCTTGGGTTTAGAATTTAATCCCTTTCGTAAGGATGTAAAATTCTTTGTCTCTGGGGAACGAAAGGACGGGGGGCCTGTCGTTGCAAAAATGATCGGTGCGGCATTGAGATTTTTGAAGTCAACATTTCCGTCTCCCAATTCATTTGTCTACGTCGGTCCCGAGTATATTGTAACGGAACGAAAAGGTTTCCCCAGTGGATGGATAACAATGAAGGAGTATAAGGCAACCTGGGGAAAACATGGTTTTAGTGGCACTTCAGGAGTGGATAACCCGATTGGCGTGATCAATGGCGTGACAGTCTCCCACGCGGCTTCCACAGCTGTAGAGAAGGTCCAATCTTTAAATTATCACTGGGACAGTAACGCTGAAGATTTCGTCAAGGATTAAAAGGGTGCCGTTCGTCATGACTTCGATCAGAGGTGGTTCTCTATTGCCGAAACACAGCTAAATCATTATTAAGAGAACAGACTCATCTCGTTTTCGTGCAGGAGCATCATGCTGTTCAATCTGAGTCCAACTCGGAGAATTGCCTTTACCATATCCCTCAGGGCGGCGGTCTTAACTCTGTTCATGTTCTTTTCTGTCTCTGGCGAGGCTGGCTGGTTTCTTAAACCCTTCAGAATGGCCTGGCTCTTAAGGAAATTTCCGGTGTCATTGTCGCGAATGCACAGCAAAATGGCGGGAAAACCCTAGTGTCAGCGGTTAATTCTTATCTGATGATCTTTGCCACCTACAACCTCAAATTGGAGCGCGGGCGGCGAAGCTGCCACGGGTGTAAAGGTGAGCCCGTCGACATGACAGTATGGGATGACCATCGTTCAGAGCTGCGATCATTTTGGACAGTCATATTTGATCAAACGTTCCGGGTTCTCCGAGAATATGGCGAAGCGGATCCGGAGATCGAGAAATTTGGTGACCTCTTTTTCCTGGCGACTCTGGTCGGACAAATCAATGAAGCGTTTGATAATATTTCTGATAAAAACCTGACCGGTAAAGTCATCTACGCGGAAAGAATCGATAGACATATCCAGGCGGCCTTATCAGCAATGGAGGCAGATCCTTCGCGGACAAAAAGGCTCGGTGAGATTTTGCCGGGTACTTCTTACGGATACGACTTCAGCATCGTCACGAATCGACTGAGAAAGGTCCGCGGACAATTCGCTGACTCACGGGACCAAGAAGATCTTAGAAACTTTGGAATCGCCATCGCAGAGGCGCTGGCGACTGCCTCTAAATTGGCTCCCAGGACCACCGATCGGAATTGGCGTTAACGAACCGTAGCGACCAGGGCAAAGGTCTGCACCGGACCCATGGGAACGTTGACGGCGCGAATCCGGATTTTATAGGTCCCCGGGGCCGGCGTCTTCAGCTCCACGACTTCATTATTATTGATCCGGTCGTGAGAAGCGGCGGTTAGCTCCGGCCCCTCGACTTCAAGATCCAAATCGTTCACCAAGTTTTGCCCTGACGCCGGCGTCCCCGGCGCATCCGTGTAAAACAAGTTCACCAGCAGGGATTGTCCTTTTCGAACGTCGACGGAGAACTCCCGGGTTTGGCCGACCTGCAATCCGATGTGATCATCCACCACCAGCGGGCGCATGTTTGAAAGCTCCACCACGCTGGCCAAATCCACCCGCCCGTAACCTTGGTTGTTGTCAGGCCGATGTTGCAACTCCTGCGTTGGAGTGGACTCGCCAAACTGTCCTGGGTAGAGGTCCTGGGCCGCGTTCGCCAACATCGCCTTGACCAAAGCGGCGGAGGGATTTTTCACGCCATATTTTTTACCCAAAATTTCGCGCACCACAGTGGCGGCCCCGGCCGTCAGCGGCGTCGCCATGGAGGTTCCTCCGGCCCAAACGTAATCGTCGTTGAAAGCTCCCCAGAGAGGCGACGCCCCCGGCACATGGGATCGATCGCTGAGAACGTTTGTTCCCGGCGCCACGATCTCGGGCTTGAGCCGGCCGTCCAATGTGGGCCCGCGGGAACTGAAGCAAGCAATGCCACCGGGAGTTTCAGAAAGTCTGGAGCTGGCGATGGGCTCGGCGGGCCAGGTCTCGGAGGCCGAGCGGAGTTCAGAAACCTTTTTTTGAATTCCGCCGGTCAGGACTAAATTTTTGGAAGCGCCAACGGTCAGCGCGTTCTTGGCCGTTCCGGGTGAACTCACGGAGCCCAGATCAATCACTCCGTCTTTATTTTTGTCGGCGCCCGAATTGCCGGCGGCAAAAAGAATCAAAAAGTCCTGATGACTCCACATATAGTCATCAACCTGCGCCGACATACTGGTGTAGGCCCCCAAGTCGACCGGCGAACCCCACGAATTGGAGTGAACGCGGGCCCCGCTTTTGTAGGCAGGGTCAAAGAGATCGCTGAGTTTTGCCGGAACAGACAGGTTGTCCAGAAGTGGACTCCACATTCCTTCCGGATAAAACTTGGCCCCGTTGGCGCCGCCTTTAAGGATTCCGCCGGAGATCGACCCACGCCCGACGATGCTTCCAGACACGTGGGTTCCATGACCCATGGGATCCGACCAGTCCTTGGCGCCAATGCCAGCGATCAATCCCTCGTTCACGGCTGGAGTAAAATCGGCGGCCAAGCTCGCCAGATCGCCGGTATCAAGTCCCGTGTCGGCGAAAGAGGCGATTTGACCCTCCCCGGTGAAGCCGGCATCCCAAGCGGTTGAAAAGTTCATCAGCTTCGTGCCTGACTCATAACCAGTCAGGTCAGCGTAGTTGTTGCCTCCGCCCTGGGGTTCTGTCGGCGTGGGCCCATCCATTTTAAAATCGAACATTTCAATAACCGGCGTGAGCTCGATATTCTCAACGCCGGTGAGGTCGGCCAGCTTGGCAACCGACGCCAGCGGCATTTTCACTCGCAGAGTCCGACCTGACCGTGCAAGCTGCAACCGCATCGATTTCAAGGTGGATTCAATGGTGACGGCGTCCTCATCGGAAAAAGCCAGGATGTCGCAACTGCGGACCTTTTCCGTCGTCTGTAAAAATGGCTCAGCCGCAAGGTTCTGCAGCAGCCGCAGCGAGAGTTTCCAGCCTCTTTCAAACACACTCATGGCTTGCAGGCGGTGATTCAAGGCCTGGCGAATGCGGGAAGCCCGGCCGCGTACGACATAAGAATCGTCGGGGACATAGCGGAGGATTTTCGCTCCACTGGAGCGAAGAATTGACTGGTCCTCGGCGGTGATCGTCGATTTGAACTGAACGATATAATCCCGTTCAACACTGGACTCGTCCATGGCGCCCATGGAATCAATTTGAACCGTCCCGGTCCGCAAGCGAAGCTGCGTTCCCGCTTCGCTGGAAGGGGAGGTGGCCAAGACGACCCCAAAAAAACCCGCGAGAACAGAAGAATACAATCCTTTGCTGATTGGCATGCCCCCTCCTTGGACAAATAGAGTATGCCCTCCTACTTGAGGACACGCGTTTAACACCCGTGGCGGCTTCGCCGCCCACGCTGGGTGTGCTAGGGCGTGTACGCCCTAAGAGCGCATCTAAGAAGCCTCGTGTCGCTGAAATTGAGCGAAAAAGTTTTGGCTTTTGTTGTCGGTCGGCGCCGTAGGACCCCGCTACGACTTCTCCCTCCGCCTCAGCCAAAACATTTTTGGCTCAATTTCATCTGACACGATACTTCTTAGATGCGCTCTAAACCCTGTACAAAATGACAGCAATTTAAATCTTGGTGGTCAAGCGGCAAATCAACCAATCAACCAATCGATGCCAGGGCCGCGGGACCGCGGGAGCGCAAAAACTCCTCTCGCAGCGCTCCGTTCTCAGGGAGAGTCAGACGCGGATCGGCGGCGAGAAGCTCAAAGGCAGCCGAGCGAGCTTCCTGCAAGATCGCCACGTCCCGCGCCAGATGAGCCAGCTGAAACCCGGGCAAGCCAGACTGCTTGGTCCCCAAGAACTCCCCCGGCCCGCGGAGCTCCAGATCATGTTCCGAAATACGAAAACCATCGGTTGAACTCTCCAAAAATACCGTTCGTTCATAAGCCTGCTTTGAAACCCCTCGCCCCAGAATCAAGACACAATAGCTTCGGTGCGCCCCGCGTCCCACCCGTCCCCGCAACTGGTGGAGCTGGGACAGACCGAAGCGCTCGGCGTGCTCAACGATCATCAGATTGGCATTGGGCACATCGACACCGACTTCGATGACCGTGGTGGCAACAAGCACGTGCAATTCTTGCCGCCGGAATTTCTCCATGATTTGCTCCTTTTCTTCCGACGAGAGACGGCCGTGCAAAAGGCCAAAGCAAAGGTCCGGCATCTGCTCTTGCAAACGGGCCATCTCAGTCTGAGCATTCTTTAAATCTAATTTTTCTGATTCCTCAACCAAAGGAAAAATAATATAAGCCTGCCGCCCGCGTTGGAGCTGCTCCCTCATAAATTGAAGGGCTTCAGGGCGCTTATTTTCATGAATGACCCTTGTCTGAACCGGCTGCCGCCCCGGCGGCAGCTCATCAACAACCGAGACTTCAAGGTCACCGTAAACGGTCATCGCCAAAGTTCTCGGGATCGGGGTCGCCGTCATCACCAAGAAGTGGGGAGAAGCAAACTCGTGGCGGCTCTGTGGAGGTGCCGATGGCACCGACTTGGGCCGCCCACGCTGCCCCTTTTCTTTCAGACGGGCCCGCTGTTCCACGCCAAAGCGGTGTTGTTCATCAATAATCACCAAACCCAAATTGCGAAATTGGACGGGGTCTTCAAGAAGGGCTTGCGTGCCGATAAGAAAGTGAATCCCCCCCCGAGAAAGCTCGCCTTGTAGCGCCTTTCGCTCGCTGGCCTTGGTCTTTCCGAACAAACCGGCGACCCGAAGGCCGAGCGGCCCAAACCACTTTTTAGCATTGACCAAATGCTGTTCGGCAAGGATCTCGGTCGGCGCCATCAGGGCGACTTGCCATCCCGCTTCAATCGCCTGCAGGGCGGCGAGAAAAGCGATGACCGTCTTGCCACTCCCCACGTCTCCTTGAACCAGGCGATGCATGGGGTGGCCGGATTGCAAATCCTTTTTGACCTCAGCAAAAACGCGAAGCTGCGCTGAAGTGAGGTGAAAAGGCAACTGACCGCGAAAACTTTCAACCAGCCGGCCAGGCGGGTTCATCACTGGACTTGCTTCAGCTTCCAACCCCTTACGCCGGGCGGCCAGGTACAGTTCAAGCCAGAAAAATTCTTCGAAAATCAGTCGGCGCTGGGCCGGGGCGCGAAAGGCCAAATATTCGGCGGCCTTTTCGGTTTCAGGTTGATGAAGCGCGCGCAGGGCTTGGGCTCGCGGCATTAAGTGATAACGTTTCAATAGTGAGGGTGGAAATACCTCGGGTGCCAGCTGGTCCAGCGGCAACTGTTCAAGGACCGCTTGGATCAATTTTCCGATCCGGTGAGACGTGAGCCCCTCGATTTCAATGTAGACCGGCTTTAAGCGATCCTCCAAAGGCTCGTCGATCGGACCATGGGTCAGCTCGGGGTGATGAAATTCAAGACGGCCCCGATACCGCATCACTTTTCCGACGACTCGAACCTCTTGCCCGGCTTGAAACCGCTCGAAGTAACCTTTAAATGGAAGGCGAAAGAACTTGCAAAATATTTGCCCGGAGTGATCTCGAACAAGGATCTCCCAAGCCCGCTGCGTCGGCCCGAGGCGAAAGCTGCCGACCCGCATGACTTGGGCCCGCAAACTCACCTGTTCCCCCTCCTGCAGACTCGCGATGTTGCGGGCGGCCCGATGGTCTTCATAGGTTCGCGGAAAATACGCCAGCAGATCGCGGACCTTGTGGAGGCCCCGTTTCGCCAAAAGGCTCCCCAGGCGGGGTCCAACGCCTTTGAGATATTGCATTTCCGTATCCAACCTAAGTTCAGGTTTTCGCTTCACCGGCTTTGACAGTTCCATGTCCGCTCCTCATAGAAAACAGCCCGACCTTTGTCCACGTCTGATTGCTCAAACCATGGAAATTCGAACTAAGGGCCCGTCCAATAATAAGTTTTCTCTCTTGGCTTGGTCTTTTGCGACAGCTCTTCGTTGCTCCTCCTCAATTTAGCTCTGCTAAACCTTCGTCGTCGCG
>PSRN01000106.1 GCA_003176075.1 Bdellovibrio sp. | reverse complement strand
CACCAATCAGTGATGTGATAGATGGCATTAGCCGGCTGTCAAAAAGCTGCAAAAAATATGTCACAACGGGCGTCAATGACATCACTAAGGAAACGGTGATGGGCTCTATCGATTCGATTCCAAGTTGCAAAAGATAGAGCGGAATGATCACGGTGGAAACAGAAAGCAGAAGAACCTCCAAAAAAAAGTGACCGTCCAATGGCACCGCGGTCTTTGACTTGATAAGCGTGGCAACACCCAAGACGAGAAGAAGTGGAAACCGCACAGCCATCGTTTCGCTAGCGCTCATTCCCTTCGCACTGAGCCGCTTTGAATAGAATGTATTGCCCATAATCCCAAACGCGCTGGAGACAGCCCAAGCGATCCCTAAAAACGCTTGGATCGAATTAATCTTTCCCACTCCAGTAGTCCCCATGACGGCCGTGGCGACCAGGAACAAAACACTGAATGTCATACCCAGACTGGAAAGAACTTCCACTCTTAAGAGAATTCGGCCTGGCCTAAAGGTGCTGTTAAGCAGCGCCGTCAAAACGGGCCCCAAACTAAAGCAGATGACGCTGACGATCGCTGGTTCGAGCTCCTGAAGGGCCAACACAAATCCAAACCAACTCAGAGCTGTCGTAAAATTCATAAGCAGCACGTCTTTCCATAAGCTTGCTGACTTTCGCACCTTCGAGAAAACGGTCCGGTTACCTACCCCGTTGAAAAAAAGAAAAGCAATGAGAAAAGTGCAAAACATAACGAGCACGGGGTCGCGGCGTTGCACGATGTTTCCGAGATAAACCTCCTGAAACGCGCCGGCGAAAACAAAAATGGTTACCAGTAATAGCCCAAGCTCTTCCGACCGCTGCTTTGAAATCATATTTTCATTCCAACCTTGTAGATGTGGCCTTCGATCACGAAGTTCCAAGGCTTAGACTGCTTCACCCTTTTTTTCAACAGAACCCACCTTTTTTCATATCTGTAACGCCCAAAAAACTTCGGTCCACGGCCAGGATGGCTTCACCGCGATTCTTTATTGTCGAGTGATAGTCCGGATTTGGCGCGACTTCAGTGCGACTGATGAGGGACACGCCTTAAATCTCGAATTTGGCCTTCTTAAGCCCCACAGAAAGCTTTCGTCCGATAAACGGACAAGCCCCCGGCTTATCTTCTGTCTTAATCGAATAGCCCCATTTTCTCGCGCAAGATAAGTGCCGAGTAGATTGAATACCAAGGATCACCTCGGAAGAAGTTGATATTACATGGCTGTACTAATAGTGATTGAAAACATTTTAGCGGCGCCGTATAGCCGTGCTCAAAGAAAGGGAAGGTTTTTCCTTGGAACTCATGGATACTTCTGACGTAACTTTGGATCTTGAAGGACTGCGTGACACCGTCAGATCTCGAGCGGAATTCTTGAATCTACACGGAAATCTATTATTTTCACGTGGCCCCCGGAGGTTCACCAATTCCGTCTTGGTGCACGATAAGCTAACGGAAGACCTTTCCCGATTCATACTAGAAAATGAAATTGGTCTGCGCCGGGCGGCCGGTCGCCTTTACGCTTTGGATCCGTGTCTGCAAATGACCGGGTGGCCAGAGTACGCGCCCTACCGGATAAAAACGGGGCACGACATCGGTGGAAGAGAAAACGTATTCCTTGCATTTCCTTACGCTGTCGGAGCCAATGCCCATAGTTACCAACAGTTGTTTGGGTTGGAGCTGGTGGAATTTACGGAACAAATTCATTTCCGGATAATAGTTCCGTCTGTTCGGCGAGTCTTTTCCAATCATCGAGAAATTATTCATGAGCTTGCAAGGCTGCCTATTGCAACTTCCATATATCTTTATGGTGTATTTCACGAACTAGCCCACTATATGGGGCGTTGGTCTCTTGCCGAGCAGAAACGGGCCAACAACTTTAATTACTTAACCGCTTCGGAATTAGCAGCTGATGAAATTTCCTTTTATGTTCTTCAGGAATTGAGACCCGTGCTCCTAAGGCAGCTTCTAATGAGATTGTTTTGGTACCTACCAAAAGGTTCACCCGCATTCGATAGCGATGTCGCTGTCTCGTATTACTTCTTAAATGAGTTGTGGGGACAGAACATTTTAACTCAAAAGGAAGATTCGCTGCATCTTCATCTGGACAAGCTCTGTGCGCGCAATGCCAAACCCCCGGATTTCGAAAAAATTCAAGAAGCATTTTTTGGCGGTGCCATTATCAATAATGATACGTGTGCATTGGCGCAACAATTGTGTCTCACCACTTCGGACGTCCCACGGGAATTAGTGTGACGATGATTCAATGAAAGGGATTTTAAGATTCCTCTTGAGTTTTTGCGCGACGGGCGGATGGGCATGCTATGGTCAAAACATTTGCCACGTTAGCTCCAAAATCGACGACGTCCTGCCGAGCGCCCAGGATCTGTCCACCCGCTATTCCGGATTCCAATTTGCCATCGAGGAATACAATAAGGGAGCAAAGAGGCAGGCTAATTTCATTATCATCGCTCCTGAAACGAAAAAGGATCAAGTTCCAGAACTAATTCAAACTGCAAAGTCGAAGGACTGCGCTGTCATTGTGGGACTGATCACTTCAAAAGACGCTCTTCTCGCTGGGCCTTTCCTCAAACAGAATGAAATTCCCGGCTTTTCATCAACTGCTATGGCACCTGATGCACAAACGTTTTTTCCTTACCTTTTGAGCGCCACTACTTCCTCCGAAAGCTGGGCAAAAGCCCTATTGGGGGACCTTCGTCAACACGAGAGACAACAAATTATCATCTTTAGGAAGGCGAGCGATTTTTTTTCCCAAGTGACTGTAAAATCGCTAGAGCAAGAGGCAAGAAACCTCGACATGGTAAAGCAGGTTCAGACAGTCGAAGTATCATCGCCGGACGAAATGCGAACAACCTTGGACAGATTCAAATTCAAGAATGTCACATTCGTGTTTACAACTTACCCCATGGCGTCGGTGGAGGGGATTTCCGCATTGAGCTCTGTTACATGGGGACGGGAATCAAAGATTTACGGAAATCCATCTTGGATGGAACAACAAACATTTTTGCATTTTAGACCTATCATGGAAAAGGTTCCATCCATCTTTCTCGTGGCGCCTTGGTTTCCGGAAGATAACACAAAGGAGAACCTGGACTTTCAAAAAAAATACAGTGAGCGCTTTCACGCTTTCCCAGATCACGACACGGCATACAACTATGACGTCACCAAGATAATCTTGCATTGCTTTGAAAAGAACCTTCGGCCAGTCGACTGCTTCAAGTCTCCTTTGCATTATGATGGGGTCACAGGCACGTTCGACTTTGATGGACGCAGCTCGCATCCGCTCCGATCAGAAAGAATTAAAAAAGCGAATTATTCGGCGGGCCGGTTGTGAAACTCAAATCGATTTTCTTATGCCTTATTCTTTTTATGACGTTGTGCCAAATTGCTTTTGTATCCGCCGCTACCGCGCTGTTCGTAATCGCGAAGCGGCACAATCTTGAAACTGCGACTCAAGCAGAATTTGATACTATTTTTAATTTGTATTCAGGCGAGTTGGCTGCTGACGCATTACTAAATCATGACGAAATGATGAGAGCCCGTCTCAGTGAAATTGAAAAGCGCGAGGGGGTAGAAATAAGATACGATCGGAATGATTCGCGCATATTGCCTCTCATCAGTTCGTCCTCAGCGTTATCCTCCGCGTCTCTCCCGGCAACGACCTTTGAACGAGTTTACGATCTCAAGCTCAGCGGAATGTCTCTGGGCAAACTCAGATTATCAAGAAGGTTGCGTTTACTCGAACGCAATGATTACCTTTTGATGATATTTTTTGTTTCAATTCCTGTATGTCTTCTTATCTTTGGCGGCAGAATAATTTATAAATGGGCGATTAGAAAAATTATTTCTCCGATCGAGCAGGTGGTCGCCCTTGGATCAACCGGCGAGATGGATTCGATGGAGGGCGTGCCGCTCGAAATTGAACAGATTGTAAAGTCTTTCGAAAGATTATGGTCAGCGATGAAAAAGCAAACTAGAGAAGCGGCGATCGCTGAAATCGCGGCTCAATTCGCCCACGATATTCGCTCACCGCTGGCGGTTTTTGAAGAACTCATCAAAGATATTCCTTTCGAAAGGCCGGAACAGAAGAATCTTTTGATGCATGCTTCGAAGCGGATCAATGAAATTGCGGTGAAATTGCTCGCCCGCCAAAGACCGACATTGAACCAGCCGGCCCAGCGGGCGGAATCTCTATTTCTCGTTATCAAGGATATGGTGCACGAAAAAGAGCTTCAGTGCATGAATCGGAATATCAAGATCGAATTCGCAAATTCGCGAGCCACTGCGCATTTATTCGCGATCTTTGACCTCGGCGATATTCAGCGCATATTGTCCAATCTCATCAACAACTCCATTGAAGCAATCCCCACGACCCGGGACGGGTCCATCATCATTTCACTGCGGGAGGTGGGACGAATGGTCGAGCTGGAGATTCGCGACAACGGCCAGGGCATTAATCCGGACAAAATGAAGTATCTTGGCCAAAAGGGTTATTCTTCAAAGGAAAGTGAAAGCGATTCGGGAACCGGGTTGGGACTTTATCATGCCATTTCGACCGTGAAATCGTGGGGCGGCGAGGTCCACGTCACCTCCGAGCATGGCGCTTGGACAAGGATTCTACTTGCCCTTGAAAAAGCGGCCACACCAAATTGGTTTTGTTCCGCGGTCGATCTTAGTCAGATTGATCAAGTCGTTTTGATCGATGACGAAGAATCAAATTTGGCGATTTGGCATGCTAAAATCGCCCAGCAAAACTCGTCGCAGAAGCACTTCCCTCTGATGTATCATTCGACAATTAAGGAATTTCTTGAAGCGTACGCAGGATACAGGCAATATTCAGATCGGATATTGTTTGTTTTTGATAATAATTTTTTTCACGAGAATATTTGCGGCATTGAGATGATTGAACGCCTGCGGCCGCCGCGTGCGCTTCTTTCAACCTTCGGATTTTACGATCTTGAGTTGCGACGAAAGTGCGAAACATTGGGAATCAAGATGTTGCCGAAGCCCCTGGTTGAGTTGACACCGGTGGTAAGCGCGACCGCCATGAATTCCGCTTCGGTGGTTTTGTTGGACGATGACCGGCTCGTTCATCAAATGTGGCAGTATTGGGCTCAGGAAACATCAGTCAAATTGTCCATCTTTGACAATGTCGATAAGCTGTTTTTACGACTGAGGGATTTTCCGAACGAAATTCCCTTGTATGTTGATTTTCACTTGAATGACAATAAGAGAAACGGCCTGATGGTGGCATCCGAACTCGCCAAGCGAGGGTACGAAAATATCCATATTTGCACCGGCGATGAGTGCGCCATCAATGAACGCCCGACTTACATCAAGAGTGTTCGCAACAAGAGCCCGCCAGACACCGGGGCACCGGGGTCTCAAGATCATTTCCGCCATGAAACGGGTTTTCCGGATTGAACTTTTGAATTTGAAGCTTGAATCGTGTGAGTCGGGCTCTGTAGTTTGATATGTTCAAGCTGTCCAGGTGTTTGACGCCCGGGTTTATGTCCGAATTTCGGCCAAAGAAACTCACGGATCCGATCTTCTTAACATCGATTCAAGGGCATTCGAGAAAGCTTCAAAGTATGAGTGTTTGTCGGTTTTAAACTTCTTCGTCCGTTGTTCGATTCACAATGGAGTCTGAGAATGAAGTCGGCGGCGGAATTTGCAAAGGCATACGCATCTATGTTAGCAAGCTAACATCGCTTGACTGAAGGCGTGAGCACTTCAGTGTGACACATGAACTCTGGGTCAAGGGCTAGAAAGGTTCACTTTCTAAACGCTGAGATTAAGGAGAACTTGGGAATGAAAACGATACGCCTATGTTCACTACTGTTCCTGCTGGTAGGGCAAGCGAACGTAGCTAGTACTCCATCAAATAAGTTTTTCCCGATGTTGACTTCGAGGTAGATCCAAGCTCGGCTGACCCCTTTAT
>PSRN01000134.1 GCA_003176075.1 Bdellovibrio sp. | reverse complement strand
GAGGAAAACCTGATAAATCAAAGAAATCCCAGCGACTTTTTCAATTTTCTCTGGGAAAGTCCTGTCTAAAAGAATTATCTCCCGCTTCGTACTTGTCCAACAGCCCGGCAAAATAGAGCGCTTTCAGGTCCCTCAGCTGGTCACGTAGCGAATGATTTGCAGTGCCATTGAGTGCTGGTTGTTTTGGAGAAGAACCGGACGGGGGATTTGCACTCACTATCGCACAGTCGACAGCGGCAAGGTTCTTTGGAGTTGCCAGCGAGATGCTGAGAAATACCCCAAAAATTGCCAGTAAAGTGAAAGAAGAAATCTTTTTCGACCCCTCCCACTTGCTAGAATTCCGCAACACTTCAGACTTTCTCGACGCAACCTTGATCGTATCCATAAAATCCTCCTTAGGAAACTCCCCCTCAGGAAACTCCCCCTGGGACCCTCTCCACCCTAACGACAACGACATAAATATGAGAGTCTCCTAGCAGATGTTTTTCGGTGCGGCGACGGATTAGGAATATTTTTCAGAGGTTCTTTAAAATTTATTTAACACTAATGAAAAAACAGCATCGGTGGAGCTCTCCACCTGCCCACGCCACACCGGGTCAGAAGGGAAGAAGAGCTCCTTAAAATGGTCTTTCACCTCGTCTTCGGTGTCTTTCGAAGTAAAACCAAACCTTGAGCCTTGGTTTTCCAGCACCATTCGATTCACCGTGCGGAGTTGGTTGAAAATGTCGTCACCCAAAGTGCCAAATTCCAGTGTCGCGGCCGCGACGGCCTGAGCCGGGGCCGCCAGATCTTCACAAGACTCGTTGAGAGCGCCGCGAGTCCGGTAATAACCGTCGGCGTCACTGGGCGTGACGGTGAATGAAGGATGGATACCCGGAAAGATCTTGTTGCGCAATTCCACCGAAGATTGCGTGATCGAGTCGGCTGGCATCACGTGCAAGACTCCCTTCTTACCGAGACCGGTGTGAAAATCCAAAAGCAGAACCTGCGACATGCCTTGCCACCAGACGGGAATTTCACTGTGAAGCCAGGCCGTTTGCGGTTCTGGTTTCTCTCCCGCGTAAAAAAGACCCCGCGGTGATCCAGATTGCCCTCCGGCAACGGCAAAGTGGGCGTCAGGCAGGGTGAATTCCATTTTCACCAGACGAAGGATCATTTCAAATGCAAGTCGCAAGAAGCCCTTCACGAGGGTATCCGCCGGTCCAGCGGGTTCAAGAACGGATTGCAGCTTCTGATAACCCGGATTTTCAACGTGGAGAAAGCCCCGGCGGGTGGGAAAGTTTCTGTTCAGGTCCACGTTGTTCTCGGTCACCCGGCGCGAATTCTTGAAGCCATAAGGATTCATCGTATGGACCAGCGCCACCGCGATTCTTTTCTCCGCGAATTTTTCCAGCCACTGACTGAAAAATCGATTCACCATGGCCGATCCGGCGAAAGACTCGACGCCATGTAAACCGGCCGTTAAGATCAGCATCTTTTTTGCGTCTGGAGGCCGGATTATGGCATAATCAATTTGCAAATCGGAGTCGGTGGGGCTGGGGACTGTCCACTGCCGGCATTCCAGAAGTAAAGCGGAATTCAGCTTTAAGTTTTCGCAGACCTTGCGAAAAGTCGCTCTCGATTCCAGGTAAGAAGTTGAAAATTGCGCCGCTGATTGCGCCGACCAAAGCCAAATAGCCCAGGCGGGGACTAGGGCCCTTAGAGCGCATCTAAGAAGTGGTGCGCCGCCTGCGAACGGCTGCAAAATCGACCCACTTTGTTGTCGGTCGGCGCTGTAGTCCCGGCTACAGCTTCTCCCTCCGCCTCGTGGATCGATTTTTCGCGCGTTCTCGACCGGCGCAGCACTTCTTAGATGCGCTCTTAGATATTGCTTCAAATTTCCCCCTCGGAACGACTGATAGTTTTTGCCGCGATCAGATTTTCCGGAGTGAGCGGCCGCCAACTTCTGGAGTGACAGCACCGTCGCGCCAAGTCTTGGTCGACTTGCGATTTGCCGGTGGCCGCCATTTCGAGAAACAAGCTTTTCGTGAGAATCGAAGTGACTTCGAAGGCGAACCCTCGCGCGTTGGCGGAAAACAGCTCTTCATTCTTGCTGTGAGCGTTGAACCAGAGACTTAAATTGTCAAGTTGCTCCTCGATGGCCTTCCGTTCCGATGTCCATTCTTTGGCTCCGGCCCGCTGAAGACGATCACGGACGTCCTTCTGGACAATCTCGAAAGGAGTGTCCCGCCAAACGGCCCGTAAAACATCCAGGGACAGCACGTTGGTTGTGCCCTCCCAAATGGGAAAAACGTGGGCGTCGCGAAGCAGGCGGGGAAAACCGGTGTCTTCGATATATCCTGCGCCGCCAAAAACCTCCGTCGCCTCGGAAGCCACCTCGACCACGGTTTTGCCGGTGGTGATTTTGGCCAGGGTGATCATCAGGCGCAACAGAGCCGATTCTTCCGTGGTGGCGGATTTGGTTTCATCTTTTCCCCACAGCTCGACGGTGCGAAAAACAAAAAGCAAAGCGCCGGCTTTCGCCGTCAACAGATCGGTCATGGTCACTTGATGCAGGGGCCATTCCGCCAAGGCCTTGCCGAAGACGTTTCGTCGGGCACCATAGTCGCTGGCCAAGACAAGGGCTCTTCGCATGGAAGCCACTGAACAGATTGAATTGTAAATCCGTGAGATATTAAAGAGCGTGGCGATCTTGCGCACGCCGTGCCCTTCTTCTCCGACCAGGGTGGCCGGCGTACCCAACAGGTCAATTTCGGCGGTGGGGAGAGCTTGCGTCCCTAACTTGTCCTTCAGCCGACGGACTTGGATCTGACGGAACATCCCTGACTTGCCATCGCGCAAATGAACCAAGAAAAGAGAGAGTCCCTGGCCTCCCTCCTTGGCGCCACAAACGCGGGCCAGAGCCAGCGCGACCTGCGAAGTGATGGCGGATGTGAACCATTTCGTGCCGTATAGCCGAAAATCCCGAGGCGGCTCCGTTGCCACCTCCGCAGACTTGGGAGTGATTACCTCCGCCAAAGTTTGGCTTTGGCCCACGTCGGAACCGCCGATTTTTTCGGTCATCCATTGGCCCGACGTCCAAAATTGATCGGCACGATTGGAGGTCAAATGTTGAAACGCCTCCTTGTGCTCGGGTCGATCGCCGTAAATTTCAAGCGCCCGTGCCGCTCCATCGGTCATCGCCAGCGGACAGCTGACAAAGGCACTCGACGGATGAAAAAGATAAAGCAGCGCCATTTGGTAGATTCGGCTCGCCGGACCCTCTTTTCGCTCGTAGCCCGTCGAGAGAAGCCCTTGTTCCGCGGCGTAGGAGTGCAAGTTCTTCCACCCTTCCGACATCAACACGTCGTCGCGTCGCTGTCCCCATGGATCAAAGGGAATATGGCGGGGTTTTTCTTGCTCGGCCTGGTTGGCCCATTGCAAAAGCTTCCCCGACGCGTCCTCGCCGACCTGGTGAAGCCGGTTTGTCCACTCCTGGCCGGGTGGCCGCTTCAGAAAAAATTCCAAGGCCCGGCGAAAAAACAGGTCGCTCGTGAACTGATTTTTCAGTCGCGGCCCCTCCTGCATGAATTCCTGAATTTTCATTTTCCGGATCCCTCTTGACGGGCCTCATCGCTGAGTTCGACCCAGGTGATGCCGTCACCGCCTTGTTCAGGAGAACCGGCTTTCCATTTCTTCACGTAGATACTCCTTGAAAGATAAGTTCTGACCGCTTTCTTAAGGGCTTCGGTTCCATGGCCATGAATGATCTTGATCCGATCCTCTTGCGTCACCGCCGCTTGATCAAGATCCATCTCGAGGCGGCTGATCGCCTCCTCAACCGTGAGCCCTCGCAGGTCGAGGGTTCGGTCTGACTCCTGCAGGGCGACCGTCACTGAACTCGATCGCCGGACCAGATTGGCGGTGGGATTTGGAGCCTGAACCGGGGGCTTCAGTTCATGCCACGGAACAGACACGCGAATGGAATTGGAAAGAATCAAAATCTCCCCTTTGCTGTTGGGGGTACTTTGAACGAGCCCGTCTTGATTCAAGTGAGGAACAAAGACTTTCGATCCCGGCGGAAACCGCTTGGCGAAGTCTTCCGCCGAGGCCGGCGCGGTTGAACTTCCTGCGCCTCCGGCGGTGCTTCCGGTGCTTCTTTTCACAATTTCAGGAAATTGATTTTTGATTTCTTGCAATGCTGAATGGCGCTTAAAAGTTTGATCGGCCTTGGCTTGCGCGATCAGTTCCTGAATTTGTTTCTCCGCTTGCCGGACGACTTTTTCGAGAATGTTCTCTTTTTCTTTTTCGAATTGCTCGCGCAGTTTTTCGTATTTGCTTTTTTCGCTGGCGGCTTTGTTTTGCTCCTGGCGCAGACTTTCTTGCAGAAGGTGGAGGTCGGCTTTCATCTGATCGATCTGATTCATGGCGGTCAGGCGGTGCCGCGACGAGGGTGATAGAAATTCGGTCGCCCGCTCGATGAGCTCGCGGGGAACACCCACCCGGCGCGCGGTTTGGATCGCCAGAGAATCTCCGGGGATGCCCTGGATAAACTGATAGGTGGGTCGCCCGGCCTTCAGGTCGTACTCCAGGCTGCCATTCAGGATGTGGTCGTCTTCGCTCCAACCCGATTTGAGCGGACCCAGATGCGACGTCACCACTCCGAAAATACGGTTGTGGGAGAAACGTTCCAAAAAGGCCCTCGCCAGGGCGGACCCTTCTTCAGGGTCGGTGGACCCGCAGATTTCGTCGATCAGAACAAGATGGAAAAGCCCCTTCCACTGGGTCGCTTCCTCCAGGATTTTGAGGTGAGCGGCGAAGGTCGACAGTTCAGCTCCGACACTTTGCGAGTCGCCGATGCCCACTAGAATTCGCTCAAAAAAAGGAAGGCGTGACCCCTCGCCGGCGCAAATCGGGAGTCCGCACCTGGCCATTTGCGCCGCCAACCCGATCGCCTTGAGGAGCACCGTTTTTCCGCCGGCGTTGGGGCCCGACAAAAGAAGCAAACTTTTTCTTTCGCTCAGATGGACGGTGTTGGCCACCGGGTTTTTGCCGCTGACTTGCAAGACCGGGTGCTTCACCTCCACCAGAAAGAGCTCATTGTCCACGAATTCAAAGCGGTGACCCTCCATAAGGATCGACCATTGCGCTTGCGCCAAGAGCTCGTCTGTTTCGACGAGCACCTCCTTGGCCTTCGCAAAGTCGTCCGCAAGGTTGGCGAGATACTCGGAAAGCTGCACCAGCAGCCGCTCGATCTCGTCCTCGATTTCAACTTCAACCTGGCGGAGCCGGTTGTTGACGGGGATGATGGCCTCGGGCTCCATAAAGACCGTTTGTTTGGTTTGGCTGGAACCGTGAATCACGCCTTCGATGGAATGTTGTGAGCCGCTGCGGATGGGGAGAACCCAGCGCCCCTCGCGCGTGGTGACGTATTTGTCTTGCAAATAATTTTGCATTTGCTGGTCGTTGACCAGGCGGTCGAGAGTCGCTTGAATTTGTCGCGAGAGATTTTCCTTCTCCCGAAAAAGGCGGAAAAGCGTTTCGCTGGCGTCGCTGCGGATTTCCCCGCGAGGAGTTAAGATTTGGTCAATGGCGGAGAGGGGTTCTTCCGCCTTCATGAGAAATGCAAGCGTCGCCTGGGCCCAGGGCGAAGTCGCTTTTGCAAGAGCTTCTTGGAGAGCGACGATTTCAAGGCAAAAGGTTCGCACGTCCTTGATTTCAAGGGCCGTGAGCGCGCCCCTTTTGCGGATCCTTGAATGCCAAGGTTCAAAGAGGTCAACACTTTCCATGAAGGGCCGGTGCCCCGCCGAAATCACTTCCGAGGCATCAAAGACCTTCGCCAAGTGTTCCAGTGCCGATTCTTTCGATGGCCGTGGCTGCAGGTGTTGCAGATGGAGTTGGGCGGTTCCGCTGGTCGCCAGCTTTTGCATTTGCCGAAGAACTTCTATCCAATCGAGTTCAGCCCATTCCGTTTGTCGGTCAGACGCTTTATTTTCGAATGGGCGGCCTGTGTTTGCCAACACGAATCCTTCCTGCGAGGCTCTTCGTCTTCGATGCCCTCTTGGCAAAACAGGCTAACAAAATGAAGGCGCCCACGACAAGAGGTAATAAACCACCGTATTTCGTGTAAAATGTAAGCTCGGGATTTTCCCGGTAGGGCACTGCAAAAGCGCCCTGCCAAGATTCGTGGGTCGGCGATTCTTGCAGAATCGTTCCGTCGGCCAGAGCGACAGAGGTGATGCCCGTGTTGGTACTGCGAATCAGGGGGCGTCGATTCTCAACGGCCCGTGCCATCGTGACCATCAAGTGCTGCATCGGCTCGAAGGGTGAGCCAAACCACGAATCATTGGTGGCGTTGACGAAGATCTGAGCCCCTTGCCGGGCCAGGGCTCGCGAAAATTCCGGATAAACTCCCTCATAACAAATCTGCGGTCCGAAGCGAAGATTGCGGTGGGACATCACCAGCGGGCCACTGCCCCACCCCCAACCCTCACCGGCCGGATTCAACTTGATAAGGGCGGGAAATTGGCGCCCCAATGGGGTGTATTCACCAAAAATTAAGAGATAAGTTTTGAAATAGTAGGGTGCCACGGCGTTGCCGTTTTCATCGTAAAGAAAAAGTGAATTGTATTGTCTTCTTGGGAAATGGTCAGGCGGGTCGTTGCCAAATCCGCCGGTGAGAATGGGCCGTTTGATAGTGCGGGCAAACTCGATGAGTTGCCGCGTGTAAGGCCGGCCGGCGTTGTGCGCTCCCAAGTAATCCGGAAAGGCGGTTTCAGGCCAAACGACGAGTTCGGTTTCTGGATGTTGGGCCAGTCCTTCTTGCGTGAGGGCGAAAAACTGGCTCAAAATTTCGCTTTGAAAAGCGTAACCTTTCGTCGCCTGCACTTTCTCGAAGTTACCGATGTTGGCTTGCACCTGGAGAATGTGCAAGGTCCTATCCCCGCCCTCCCACTGGGCTTTCTTTTGCCAGCCCCACAAATTGAGCAGCAGAAAGCCGAGCAGTGAAAAGGCGAGCACGCGGGCCGCAACCCGTTCCTTGCGGTGAGACAGCCAGGCAATTTGAGCGTTGAGCAGGTAAACAAGCCAACTGAGGCCCGCCACGCCAATCACGTCGGCGGTTTGAGCGATCGGCATTTTCACGTAGTATAAAGGATAGCCCAAATTGAATGGGAAAATGGCCGGCCAAAAAATTTCACCCACCACATGAAAGCTTGCGATCGTGGCGAATTGCCATCCCAGCGGCATTTGAGTCTTGCGGCCCAACCACACTCCAGCAACCATGGCCAGTGGAAAATACAGATACACCGTCGTTGAATAGAGACAAAGGGCCGCTAGCGCGAAGATCCATGAGAAATTTCCGAATTCAGCGACCGTGTAGGCGATCCAATGAAATCCTATGGAAATGGCAATCACCTGCAGGACCCAACCTTTGAGAAAAATTCGCTTCAACGATTTTTCTTCAATGACGTCCCGCCAGATAGGGACCCAACAAAAAAAAAGGGCCCAGGGCGGTAACGGAATATACGAACTCCCAAGAAGCAGCGCTGACAGAATGGCCCAGCGATATTGCTTGAAAAGGAGGCGGAATTTCGTCATGCTTTTAAAGTAGCATCTGCTGTCTGGAGTTGGCATTGGAAAATTTGAGCTTTACGAAGGCCCGTCAACCACAGAAAAAATTTGAAGCTTGCTTGGCCAGTTCGCCAGGTTCGCAAGGTTCGGCAGGTTCGGCAGGTTCGACTGGCTCGCCAGTCGCTGGTGTGTCGTCCACCTCCAAGGGGGGCGCGAAGAATACCCGTGGCTCTGCGAAGGTGCCGAAGGCAACGACTTGGCCATCCGCCGCCCACGCTGAGGTGAAATCCAGTGGAAGAACTTATTTGGCTCCCCTTTTTGTCAGGACTTCGTGTCCGAGCTGTCGCAAAAGGTACAGCATCGACACTCGCGATATTCACTCGAGTGAGCCGCAATTCGAGTGTCTGGCTTGTTTGACTACTTTTTCGTTTGTGTTTCCGACGGACACACCCATGAACGCGAAATCTCAAATTGTGCGTTTGGGGAGGCAACCTCTTGAAGGAAGAATCGATCCCAAAGTGACGGACGTAAAGACTTGTCCCAAGTGTTCGGCGATGAACGCCAGAGGGTCGGCGGAATGTCGCAGATGCGGCGTGATTTTTTCCCGACTTGAGGGTTTACCCTTGGATGCCAGCTTGGGTGCTCTTCCCAGTCTTGTGAAAGCTTGGCATGACCTTATGGATGATTACGAAAATTTGACCAAACATCTGGCCTTTGTGAGCCGCTGCGAGGATTTGCAGGCCATTCCGTTTGCCCTTAAGAAATATCAGGATCTCAAGCGGGCGCAGCCACACGACGGCCTGGCGCAGGAAATGTTTCATCGGGTCCTCGCTCGTCGTTTTATTGAACAAGCTCAAAACGTGACCAAGCACCCGTTCTGCCAGCGCATCATCCATGAACCGAACTGGCCCCGCATTCGTAAAGTCGCACCCTGGTCGGTGGCGATTGTTTTGATTCTCCTTGGGTTGACGAGCCACACGCTTAAGAACTTGGCTGGTCTTGGGGTTGCAGCGCTCTTTATTACGGTGGGACTGCTTCTTTTTTTCCGAGGTCGAATTCGTTTTTCTGATTTTTGGTGATTTTCTTGGCGCTAACTCCAAGTCGTCGCCTTCGGCGACTCCGCAGACTTCACCGCTATGGAACTTTGCGCGGGGAACTCTGAGTAGGAACCTCAAGTTCGGGAAGTTTTTCGAATTAAATGGGAGATGCTCCGGTGTGGGGAGACTGCCCCACAAATCAGGCGCAGATTTGGCCGCGAACTCGCTACGCGGCGATTCGCTACTGTTTCAACGCTGATTGGTTCAAATGGCAGCAGCGAGATTGAGAAGTCTCCCTTCCGCAAGAAGGTATGCCCTTTTGCTTCCAAGTTTGAATTCGGCAATCCCGGGGAGCACATCGGTGACTTTTGACTTTTTCGGCAATTGGATCTCACGGCTGTCATGCCCAGCATTCAATAGAAACATGTGAGTCGGACTTACAGACATCATCTTGCCCCATGCATCTTCGAGATCGTCCCAAGTCCTCGAGTTTAAACCAAAGAACTTGGCTCCGATATTTTCCAAATGTTCAAAAGAATCAGCTCATGATTCCAGGAACACAGGGTGCAACCAGGAGCTGAGCGCCGCGCTTAACAAAAAACTCGATGTGGGAAATCATTTTGGGCTCGACATGCGCGGCGTAAGCGAGGCGTATACCTGAGTAGTCACGGCGTATTCGATCAATTCTGTCCAACTCACCGCTAGTCACAGGAGTTTTCACCTTAATCCAGTTCAATAATTGTGTGAAACTTGCGCCCTCGATCACTCTCTCCTCAGATCGGACCCTTTTGGTTTAAGCTCGTTTAACCAGTTCTTAAAATAGCTTCTAACCTTGGGTCAATCTTCTTCAATATCCTCGAGCTTTTCAATGGTTGGGATAGGTGTAAGGAAAGGGAAACAATTCTGTGCACTCCTCGAACGTGCTGTGACTGCGTGCTGAACTTGGTATTAAGCTCGCCGTACTGCTCAATCGGGCATCGAGAGTTACAGCGGTCGGGTAGAATCGAATACGAGGCAGGTGATGAATCAATCTCTTTGCCCACTCGCTGGTTGTGCCCTTGAAGCCCCACCGCGCTCAGCGTGCTGGACGAAACGCAAGATTGCCGGCGGCAAATTGGACGTTCCAATTTTGCAGAGGTAGCGGTGAAAATCCATTTCACCGTCATCATTTTTGAAGCTTTCATCTTTCACGTCGACGCCGCGGGAATATCCACTGAGTTTTCCGCCAAAGACCTCAAGGCCAGTTTTCTCTGCGATCAACGCCTGTTCTGTCGTGGGCGCGTGGACGATGACAGAATTAAAAAGATGCCTCTCCCAAGCGAAGATCACGGCCACTTTGGTGTCGCCAACGAAACCGTTCGCAGCTAATTTTTCGGCGAACCTTCGATAGAGCTCGGGAGTCAAATCTTGAATCGGATTCTTGAATTCAAAAAACGATTTATAAAGGAATTTATCATTATTATGGTAAGGTGGGTGGCCGGGCCCGACCTGATAGGAGATGAACCACTGCAGATCATAGAAGCCAGGGTAGTATTTAAATTTTTCGAGTTCGTCGCGATGGGCTTCGCCCTCCCAAGGATCTCGACCGGTGACTTGTTTTTGCAATACCGCCCGCTCTTCTTTTTGAAATTTGCGATGTGCTTCCGCCCACTGATTATCGACGTCGCGCAAACTCTGTGGATACTCATTGTCCCGAATCGTTTCGAAAGTCTTTTTGGTGTTTAAGACTTCATCGCGCCGATCGGAACGAATCCGTAAAGTCATCAAGCACTTCTCCCATTGCGCTAGATCAGGACGCTTCTCGCGAAGCCGTTTGAAAAATGCGACCTGATTTATATAGCGAACTTCTTCGGCCAAGACCACCGCAGGTGCTAGCATGCCCGGGGTGCAAAGAATCGAACACAGTTCAAGAACACACCGTAATAAAAAAGGCGGGCGGAGAAGAGTTTTCATGAGGTGAGCATATTTGCAGAACCCGCAATAAAGTTTCCAGTGCAACCAAACGGTTAACAAGCTGAGTTGAAGATGGCCACCTGACGGGCCG